>NZ_JCACKM010000154.1:0-15829 GCF_059505385.1 Desmonostoc vinosum | reverse complement strand
TCCCCAGTCCCCAGTCCCCAGTCCCCAGTCCCCAGTCCCCAGTCCCCAGTCCCTAATCAGTCCCTTCAAGCAATTTATGGGCTGCAAGTAGTGCTTGATATACTTGTGTAAAACCAGTACCACCGTAACTGTTGCGTGCAGCTACAACTTGACGGGGAGATATCGCCTCATAAATATCTGCTGCAAATGCTGGATGCTGTTGTTGCCACTCTTCTAACGTCAAATCTTTTAAAAGTTTACCTGTGGCAATGGAGGTTTTAACCACTTTACCGACTATATTGTAAGCTTCGCGGAAAGGAACGCCCCGTGATGCTAAATAATCTGCAACATCGGTGGCGTTGGAAAAGTCTTCTGTTACTGCTGTTGCTAGGCGCTGAGTACGAAATTCTAAGCCCTCTGTTAACAAAATTGTCATAGCTTCTAGGCAAGCTATGACTGTGTTAACGCTATCAAATAGACCTTCTTTATCTTCTTGCAGGTCTTTGTTGTATGCCAAGGGTAAACCCTTCATAATCACCAACAAAGCTTGGAGATGCCCAAATACGCGTCCCGTTTTACCCCTCACCAATTCGGGTACGTCGGGGTTTTTCTTTTGGGGCATGATGCTGGAACCAGTAGCACAGCTATCTTTTAGGGTGACAAAGCGAAATTCTTCAGACGACCAAAGAATTACCTCTTCTGCAAGACGACTGAGGTGTACCATAATCAAGCTAGCAGCACAAAGGAATTCGATCGCAAAGTCGCGATCGCTCACTCCATCAAGGCTATTAGCATATATATTGTCAAATTTCAAGAGTTCGGCTGTGTAGTGGCGGTCGATAGGGAAAGTAGTTCCTGCCAAAGCACCACAACCCAGTGGCGAGATATTCACGCGGCGAGAAACATCTTGCAGACGTTCCCAGTCACGTTGCGCCATTTGAAAGTATGCCAAAAGATGGTGGGCTAAACTCAAGGGTTGGGCGCGTTGGAGGTGGGTATATCCAGGAATTAGGGTTTCTACGTGCTGTTCGGCTATATCTATTAAGGCAGTTTGAAATTCCCGCAATTTGTGGCGAATTTGTGCGATTTGGTCGCGCAGATAAAGTCTAGTATCTGTGCCTACTTGGTCATTACGCGATCGCGCGGTGTGCAGTTTTTTACCCACATCGCCAACAATTTCTGTCAATCGCCGTTCCACTGCAAAGTGGACATCTTCAGCATCGATACCAGGGTGAAATTTTCCTTGGCGGTATTCTTGGCGAATTTGTTCTAAACCTGCAATTAGCTGCTCTCCTTCTTCAGGGGAAATAATACCCGTATGAGCAAGCATTTTGGCATGGGCCCAAGAACCAGTGAGGTCATACTCAATTAATTCAATATCAAAATTTATACTAGCGTTAAAACGAGCGATCGCCGGATGTAACGCTGATTCAAATCGCTGACTCCAAGTTTGTTCTTTGGTCATAGATGAGGGACTGGGGATTAGGGGTAATGAGGACTGGGGACTGGGGGAGCAGGGAGCAGGGAGCAGGGGGAAGATTACACATACATCTCCCCCTTGCTCCCCGCACCCTGCTTCTCTGCCTCTTTTGATTTCCCCATTCCCACAAACATCAACCGTAGCTGGTAAGATTCCGAATGATATAGCCAATGACCAAACCAATCAATAGGGCCCAAACTTGACCTGTTTGGACAAAGTGACTCCAAGTTTTTTGAATTTGGCCTACAACGTTTGGATCGTGAATTGTTTGGGCCAGCCAAGTTAAGTTTACAGGCAAATGCCAAAGTAACTGAGATATCAAATCACTGTAGTAGTTCATACATAATTCTCGAAAAGACCTTTATGTCATAACCTCTACTTGTAGAACATGTCCAGTAAAAAACTACTGGAAATCAAAGCTATTGAAAGCAACTATCGTACCGCTACTTGATAAAATCCTCTTATGTTTGATAATGTATGCAAATTTCTTGTAGAAACTTTTGCCAGTGATTTTGCCACCTGGCTATTAGGGGAACCCATAACTTTAACTAAGTTAAGTCCCTCCGAACTCTCTCTAGAGCCGATTCGTGCTGATGCATTAATACTACTTCAATCCGATGAAGTCGTACTGCATCTGGAATTTCAAACTCAGCCTCAAGCAAATATTCCTTTTCGGATGCTTGACTACCGCTTACGCGTGTATCGCCGTTTTCCTCACAAGCGAATGCACCAAGTGGTAATTTATCTGCAAAAAACTGATTCAGAATTGGTGCATGAGACTACATTCACCCTCGAAGAAACTATTCACCGTTTCCAAGTTATTCGTCTTTGGGAACAACCAACAAACGTATTCTTACAATGTTCAGGATTGTTACCATTTGCAGTATTAAGTAATACAAAAAACCGTACTGAAACATTAAGGCAGGTGGCTCAAGAAATTTCTAGCATTAGCGACCAACGTATCCAAAGTAATGTCACAGCATCAGCGTATATTCTCGCTGGGCTAGTATTAGATAAAGATATTATTCAACAGTTGCTGCGAAAAGAACTTATGCAAGAATCAGTAACTTATCAAGCACTCAAAGCTGAAGCTAAGGAAGAAGGTCGAGAAGAAGGTCGAGAAGAAGGTCGAGCCGAAGGTCGAGCCGAAGGTCGAGCCGAAGGTATTGAAGAAGGCGTTCACCGTGTTGCGATAAATCTTTTACGCGAGGGAGTATCTGTTGATGTGGTAGCGAGAGTGACAGGGTTATCGGTAGAACAGATTGAGCAAATTAAGATTACAGAGGTTGACTCTTAAAGCGTACTCATTTCTAGCTCAACCTCTTTAATTTATCCGCTGTCCGTAAAATTTGCCCTGCTAAAACTGCTGCACCGAAGCCATTATCGATATTCACAACCCCTACTCCCGCAGCACAAGAGTTAAGCATTGTCAATAATGGTGCTAACCCACCAAAACTTGCGCCATAACCGACGCTGGTGGGAACAGCAATCACGGGACAATCTGCCAAACCAGCTACGACGCTGGGTAAAGCACCTTCCATCCCTGCTACGACAATCAACACAGATGCTGACTCAATGATGTGGCGATTATTTAGTAAACGGTGAATTCCGGCAACGCCGACATCCCAGAGGCGTTGGACTTGAAAACCAGATAGTTCAGCGGTAACTGCTGCTTCTTCAGCTACAGGTAAATCGGCAGTGCCGGCAGAGAGAATACTAATTATACCTGCAAATTGGGGTTCAATTACCAAAGGAGCGATCGCACAAATTTTCGCCAACTCATAGTACCGCAAACCTCTAACCTTTTGTTGCACTGCCGCGTAAACTAGTGGTTCAATGCGAGTCGCCATGACTACTGAGTTACGCAGGCGCATCACTTCCATAATTTGAGCGATTTGCTCAGAAGTTTTGCCAAGGCCCCAGATAACCTCGGGAAAACCAGTTCTGAGGCTACGGTGATGGTCAATTTTGGCAAACTCACCTACAGGTTCATAAGCTAAGTCTTTGAGTTTGCCTAATGCCACATCTGGCGTTACATTACCATGGGCAACCGCTTCTAGAAGCGATCGCAAAGCTTTTTCTTCGGTCATTTTTCATTTTTCAGTTATTAGTTATCAGTTGTCAGGCTATTCACTGACGACTGAACTCTTGACTAATTAGTTACTTTGAGTTCGTAAAGATTCCAGAATGGGCCACCTAGAGCATTGTACTTAATGCCGGTGAAGCGATCGCGCACGGCTTGCAGGTTCAACCGCTCTACTAAATGGATAAACGGTAACTGTTCCGAGGCAATTCGCTGATATTCGTAATAAATTTCTTTACGTTTGTTTTCATCCAATTCCTGTGCGCCTTTAATGTAAAGGCGATCAATTTCCTTCTCCCAATCAGAAACTTCCCAACCAATTAACGGTGGATCTCCAGGTTGTGGCCCTTGATTAAATGCGTGAGATGCACCAGCAATTCTCCAAATATTACTAGCGCTGTGAGGGTCAATACCACCACCACCAAACCCACCAAGATAACAATCCCAATTTTGAGTAACTTTCAACTTCTCTATGTATGCATTAAAGCTCATAATTTGCAAGTCAACTTGAATCCCAATTTTATCTAGATCCTGTTGGATTTGCGCCGCCATATCACCTCTAACTTTGCGTTCCGAATTTGTTAAAAGTGTAAATCTAACTCGGTTACCATCTGCATCTAAAAGCTGATTTTGAGCATTATATTTAAATCCGGCTTGCAGAAGTAATTGCTTAGCTTTCTCTGGATCGTAATTATAAACTCTTAATCCTTTTTCTGGTGGCAGGAAATATGGAGTTTTGACATAAACGAATGAGTTTTGTAATTCTCCTAATCCACGAAAAGCATTTGTTTTCATCGTTTCGCGATCAAGAGCATAAGCTATAGCTTGGCGGAATTCTTTTTTGTTGAACCACTTAGACTTGATGGAGTCTACCAAAAACTTACCCTGAGCATTCTTTGCCTTATTAAGATTGAAAGATATAAAAGTTGTACCTGTATCCGGGCCACCATTATAAATTTTAAACTTAGCTCGTTTTTCCTCCCGTTTCAGCAAACTAAAACCTTCTGGAGCTACTTCTAAATCATCCAATTGTCCAGAGCGAAAACTAATCAATTGGTTATCAGTTGATTCAATAATTTGCCAAACAATTCTCTCAATATAAGGCTGAGGATTACCTTGAGCATCTTTACGCCAGTAATAGGGATTACGCCGGAATATCACTCGCTGACTGGGGACATAACTTTCCATTACATAGGCACCATTCCCCACAATTTCTGTTGGCTTAGTGCCTGTTCCCCACATAGAAATAAATTTGGGATTACCGTCAGATCCAGTTGTCCTAACTGCTTCTTGTAGAATATGTGCAGGCAAAATATCTATTGCACCTACTAATCTCAAAAAAGGAGAAAAAGGTTCTTGTACAGTAAATTTAACTCGCCGAGTATCCAGCTTTTCTACTTTTGGTAAAGTTTCCTTTTCGCCAATTTTTAAAGCATCTTTAGTAGGAGTAGGAATTTTGGGATTAAGATAAACATCGTTGTAAGTAAAGACCACATCATCAGCCGTCATTGGCTTACCATCTGACCATTTCAATCCTTCTCGGAGGGTAATGACAATCTGCTTTTGATCCTCAGAAATTTCCCAGGATTCAGCTAAACCAGGCTCTAATTTGGTAGTGAAAGGATTTGTCACCATTAATGAGTCATAGAGAAAGCCAAAAACGCTGTATAAAGTCTCATTTAATGCTGAGTTAAAAGTCGAAGGCTCGCCTAAAACAGCGGTGATTAGTTGCGGTACTTGCGCTGCTTTAACTTTAAATCTAGCTGGGTTACATGCAGCAACTGTTAAGGCTGTGACAACTGCCAGAATTATCGGTAGCCAAAACCGCTTAATTGAAGAATTTTTGTTAAAGAATTTCATAGCTGATAACTAAATAGTGAAATTAATTTGACTGAGATTGTAACCATCCAAGAAAGTTTTGTGTTTTACTGAAATATTGAATACTATTATTTTGGAGAATTTCTCTAACTTCACGCTTACCAAATTCTTTAGTATTCGCACTTAAAAATATCTTGTTTTCACTAGTATGCAAACGCGCATGATAAATTATGCACTCCAAAATCAGTCTATCTATAGCGTGTTTTGATAAAATATTTCTGTTTAAAATACTTTGTAAAATATCATGATTTAATGTAATCATTTCCGCTTTATTAGATAAATTATGAAAAGTTGCATAAAAACGTTGCTCAATTTCGTTAGTTCGTTTATTTAACATTACTTGACATTGCCTTAACCGAGAAACTAATCTTTTGGCATTTTGCGAAATTTGTTCTCGTTCTGCTTCGTTAATTTGAATTTTTAACCTATGAAGAAAGTCTAGATTATATTTTTCTTCTTGTTCGAGCGTTGTCATAGCTTCTACATAACATATGCTAGGTATCACTAGATGAATTGAGGATGGTGTATTTTTTAGTAAGTCTTCTGCTTGTGGGTCTTGACCTTTAGCAATTCCCATTAAAAAATTAGTTTCAATGTAAAGTATTGCCACTAGAATTTACCTAAACTTGAATAGCACCACCCTCTAAGCGCTGTAATAGACCGATATCTGCTATCTCTTTCGATGCTGGTGGTATTTCTGAGTCCCAGTGATAAGCTAAATCACTTATCCAGGCTTCTGTTAAACCTGTCAAATAAAGACTAAACACTTGTATGTTGTTAAAATCTGGCTCGTAGTGACTCAGTATATCAGCTGTGTTAAGACTGAGAATCGGGTCTGATAAATTTTTCCCATCCCACATAAATATTTCAATATTTTCTATATATACAAGCATTGCAAAGGGGACTAATGTTGTTGCTGCTTGCAGGTAATCAATCAGTCGCCAGATCACATTATTTTTCAATTCTGACTTTTTCAAGTCATATGGAAAACCTTCAACTTCAGCTATCAGAACAATTTGTCCGTCTTTATCTAAAACGGCCAAATCAGGACGATCTACTTTTTCTAAGTTGGTAGCTAACATTTTTTTATCTGACTACATTAACTTTGGTGATCTGTAAGCAAGCTTTAATTTCCATCCTAACGATCGCTAACTAACTTCGCTGATGTAGTAAAGAAAAGTTACTCACAAGCTACTAGCAAAACTACAGCATAAGCACAGATACCTTCTTCGCGTCCAACGGGGCCTAGTTTTTCATTTGTTGTCGCTTTGATGCCAATTTGATTTGGTTGTAATTCTAAAACAGTGGCTAATTTGTCGCGCATTTTATGGATATGAGGTTTTAATTTTGGGCGTTCTGCTACTACTACCGAGTCAATATTTCCTATTTGCCAGCCTTGCTCTAGAATGAGCTGATTTACTTGAGTTAATAGCATTAAACTGTCTGCTCCTGCCCATTGACGATCGCTAGGTGGAAAATAATGACCAATATCCCCCAAAGATAAGGCCCCTAGCATAGCGTCCATAATCGCATGAGTTAGCACATCCGCGTCACTATGCCCCAATAAACCGAGTTCATGGGCAATTTGGACTCCACCTAAAATCAAAGCGCGATCGCTCACCAAGCGGTGAATATCGTAGCCGTTACCAATACGAATTTTAGTCATTTGTTATTTGTTATTTGTTATTGGGAATTGTCATTTGTTATTAATTATTCTCCGCGTCCCCCTTCGGGTGACGCTCGCAAGCTCGCTAACGCTGCGCTAACGCAGTCGCCTGCGGAGGGAAACCCTCCTTTACTCGCTGTCTCACCGCGTCCCCCCATCTTTGCGTCTTCCCCAGTCCCCAGTCCCCAGTCCCCAGTCCCCAGTCCCCAGTCCCCAGTCCCCACTCCCCAGTCCCCAGTCCCCACTCCCTACTCCCCACTCCCTACTCCCCCCGCTTCTCCTGTTCCCATTTTTCCAGGAGATCGGGACGGCGATCGCGTGTTCTTTGGATTTGTTGTTCGTGACGCCACCGGGCGATAGCGGCATGATTTCCAGAGAGCAATACTTCCGGTACTTTTAAACCGCGAAAATTGGCTGGGCGCGTGTATTGGGGATAATCCAATAAACCCTCCTCAAAACTCTCTGCTGTTAGGGATTCTTTTTTGGCCACAGTTCCCGGGATCAACCGCACAACACCATTAATTAAAGCCATGGCTGGGATTTCCCCACCTGTGAGAATAAAATCACCCAAAGACACCTCACGCGTTACCAATTGCAATACCCTCTCGTCTACTCCTTCGTAATGCCCACAAATTACTACTATTTGGTCATAATCAGTTGCTAATTCTCGCAATAAAGGCTGATTAATTGTTTGCCCCTGTGGACTCATTAAAATAACTTCCTGGCGGGGTAACTTAGGTAGTGATTCGACAGCCGCAAAAATCGGTTCTGGCTTCATCAGCATCCCTACACCGCCACCGTAGGGTTCATCGTCTACTTTTCGATGTTTGTCAGTGGTAAAGTCCCGTGGGTTAATCAGATGCACTTGAGCAATCTGTTTAGCCAAGGCTTTAGCCATTAAACCAGAACTCAGAACAGAGGTAAAACAGTCAGGAAAAAGCGTAACTATATCAAAGCGCACAGTTATTCGTATTCGAGGACACTAATCTTAAGTTGAATGTCTAGCAAACACCAGAAGCCATTGTTAGGTATAACTACGATAAATTTTATCAATAGTATCTAAAGGTACCAGAACTCTTGGATTTTGGTGGAATCAAAAGTTTTTCTAATTACTTAATTTATGTTTAAATATTGTCACAACTACATTTAAATTAATAATCTGAATAAAGTTAACAACTTCCAGGATGCATCGAGCCAGCCTCAGAAAAAACGTGTCAAGGTCTGCTTGCCCCAATCACAGAGGGGAAAATTGGTGCCAAATTTCTCTAAGGAAACGAACATTTTCTATCCTACGAGCAGATTGATGCTAACCGATTCTACGAGCAACCGCCTTGTAGATATTTATGGGAACACTTTTGACAAACCGGAATGGCTTCGCCAAACCGACAACAGCGGAGGATACCTCCATACAAAAGTGTCTTCCCCCAGTCCCTCAACCACTACTTTGCCGAACTGGCAAAAGTGGATAGGGAAATAACAAGGCCCTAGCTTTGGGGATCAAGCAACGGACACATGAACAATGAGGCATCGTATGCGTCAAGCAAGAAGTCTAAAGTGGTACAAGCATCCACTACAAACTTCAAAAAAGTGTTCTCCCGAAAAACCAAAGCGCAAAAATCACCAGGTAACTGAACCTTTTTAAATTCACACGCCATTCGCCACAAGCCGGGAACCCGTCTTCAGCGATGGCTCCTGAAGTTGTTGACAGGAGAAACACAATGCCGCAACTAAAAGCTAAATCGCTGGAAATGAGGACACCCCAAGCAACTAAAACCGCCGTCCTGGTTATCGGAGGCGCAGAAGATAAAGTTCACGGACGCGATATTCTGCGAACTTTTTTTGGTCGTGCTGGTGCTAGTAAGGCCCATATTACAATTATTCCATCTGCATCTCGCGAACCCGCTATCATCGGTGGTCGGTATATTCGGATCTTTGAAGAAATGGGTGCTAACAAAGTTGAAATCCTAGACATTCGTGAGCGGGAACAGTGTGAAGCCTCCCAGATTAAAGCATCCTTAGAAGCCTGTAGTGGAGTTTTTTTGACAGGAGGAGACCAACTACGCCTTTGTGGTGTATTGTCAGACACGCCAGCGATGGAAATTATCCGGCAACGGGTAAGGGCTGGACAACTGACTCTCGCAGGTACTAGTGCAGGTGCAGCAGTCATGGGTCATCACATGATTGCTGGTGGTGGTAGTGGTGAGACGCCAAATCGTTCTTTAGTCGATATGGCTACGGGTTTGGGATTTATCCCTGAAGTGATTGTTGACCAGCACTTTCACAACCGTAATCGTATGGGGCGACTGATTAGCGCGATTGCGGCTCATCCTGATCGTTTAGGTATTGGAATTGATGAAGATACTTGTGCAGTATTTGAACGGGATGGTTGGTTACAAGTCATGGGTAAAGGTAGTGTCACAATTGTTGATCCCACAGAAGTCACCCACACTAACGAACCACATGTCGGTGCTAATGAACCACTCACCGTCCATAATTTACGTTTGCATATCCTCAGTTATGGCGATCGCTTCCACCTGTACCAGCGGACTGTACTGCCTGCTGTACACCGCATCTCCAGCTGACGGGATAGAGTATCTGAGGGTACACTGAGTTGACCGCACACTGATTTCTTGTTGGCGAACAATCACAAGAATACCATGTAAAAAGAAAAAACTGTTTGCTGTGAACAGTTTAGCGGTCAATTCCAGTAAGAAACTAGAATTTTGGTTCCGAATCTCCATCTACCCTATTCCCATGAGAATCCTCAAGATCCAGACTTTACGCGGCCCTAATTACTGGAGCATTCGACGCCACAAGCTGATCGTCATGCGCCTCGATTTAGAAAACCTTGCCGAGACGCCCTCGAATGAAATTCCCGGCTTTTACGAAGGATTAGTTGAGGCACTGCCCAGTCTGGAGGGTCACTATTGCTCCCCTGGCTGTCGCGGTGGTTTTCTGATGCGGGTGCGAGAAGGCACCATGATGGGCCATATCGTAGAACACGTAGCTTTAGAACTCCAAGAATTGGCTGGAATGCACGTGGGTTTTGGGCGTACCCGCGAAACCGCCACCCCCGGAGTCTACCAAGTAGTGGTTGAGTACCAAAATGAAGAAGCCGGACGCTACGCTGGACGAGCAGCGGTGCGACTATGCCAAAGTATTGTTGATCGAGGTCGTTATCCCAAGGCAGAATTAGAGCAAGACATCCAAGACTTAAAAGACTTTTGGCGTGATGCTTCGCTAGGCCCCTCTACAGAAGCAATCGTCAAAGAAGCAGAAAAAAGAAGCATCCCTTGGATGTCTCTGGGAGCGCGCTTTTTGATTCAGCTAGGCTATGGCGTCAACCAAAAGCGGATGCAGGCAACCATGACCGGCAACACGAGTATTTTGGGAGTAGAACTAGCTTGCGACAAAGAAGCCACCAAACGTATCCTCGCTGCCGCAGGTGTACCAGTACCCAGAGGTACAGTAATTAACTTCTTGGATGATTTAGAAGAAGCCATTGAATATGTTGGCGGCTATCCCATCGTCATCAAACCGCTAGATGGCAATCATGGAAGAGGTATCACCATTGATATTAGAACCTGGGAAGAAGCTGAAGCCGCTTATGAGGCTGCTAGACAGGTTTCCCGCTCAATCATCATCGAGCGGTATTACGTCGGGCGAGATCATCGAGTACTAGTAGTAGATGGCAAAGTAGTAGCAGTTGCCGAACGTGTGCCAGCTCACGTCGTTGGCAATGGCAGATCTACCATCGCTGAACTGATTGAAGAAACCAACCAAGATCCCAATCGTGGCGAAGGACATGACAACGTTTTAACCAAGATTGAATTAGACCGCACTAGCTACCAACTATTAGAAAGACAAGGCTATACCCTCAATAGTGTACCACCCAAAGGTACAGTTTGTTACTTGCGGGCAACAGCAAACTTGAGTACAGGCGGTATTGCTGTAGACCGCACCGACGAGATTCACCCAGAAAATATTTGGCTGGCACAGCGGGTGGTAAGGAATATTGGTTTAGATATCGCCGGATTGGATATCGTCACCTCAGATATTAGCCGTCCTTTGCGAGAGGTCGATGGCGTGATTGTAGAAGTTAATGCTGCCCCAGGTTTTCGGATGCACGTTGCCCCCAGTCAGGGTATTCCTCGCAACGTTGCGGGTGCAGTCATGGATATGCTGTTCCCCAATGAACAATCCAGCCAAATTCCCATCCTCAGCGTTACGGGCACTAATGGTAAAACTACTACTACCCGCCTGCTTGCACATATTTATAAACAGACTGGGAAAGTAGTAGGCTATACAACTACAGATGGAACATACATCGGGGATTACTTAATAGAATCTGGAGACAATACAGGCCCCCAAAGTGCCCACCTCATCTTACAAGACCCCACAGTAGAAGTTGCAGTGTTAGAAACAGCTCGTGGTGGTATTCTCCGCTCTGGATTGGGCTTTGAAACAGCAAATGTAGGTGTAGTATTAAATGTAGCCGCTGATCACTTAGGGATAGGTGATATAGATACCATTGAACAGTTAGCCAACCTCAAGAGCGTAGTTGCGGAAGCTGTATTCCCTGATGGTTATGCAGTACTCAACGCCGACGATCGCCGCGTCGCTGCCATGGCAGAAAAAACTAAAGCAAATATTGCTTACTTCACCATGAACCATGATTCAGAATTAGTGCGAAAGCATATTCAAAAGGGAGGAGTAGCAGCAGTATATGAAAACGGCTATTTATCAATTGTCAAAGGCGATTGGACACACCGGATCGAAAGAGCGGAAAATATCCCC
Source organism: Desmonostoc vinosum (assembly GCF_059505385.1). Classification (NCBI taxonomy): domain Bacteria; kingdom Bacillati; phylum Cyanobacteriota; class Cyanophyceae; order Nostocales; family Nostocaceae; genus Desmonostoc; species Desmonostoc vinosum. The sequence goes on along the minus strand of NZ_JCACKM010000154.1, from coordinate 3,946 downwards.
TTAACAATGGGTGGGCGGGCACCATTCATGATTGCCAACGCCCTAGCAGCAAGTTTGGCAGCCTTCGTACAAAACGTCACAATTGAGCAAATTCGTGCTGGGTTAAAGACATTTCGCGCATCTGTGAGTCAAACCCCAGGACGGATGAATCTATTTAATTTGGGGAACTACCACGCCTTGATAGACTATGCCCACAACCCTGCTAGTTATGAAGCTGTAGGCGCTTTCGTGCGTAACTGGACTACAGGGCCGCGCATTGGCGTAGTTGGTGGCCCTGGCGATCGCCGTGACGAAGATTTTGTTACCCTGGGTAAACTGGCAGCAGAAATCTTTGATTACATCATTATTAAAGAAGATGACGATACACGAGGACGTCCTAGAGGTTCAGCCTCTACTTTGATTACTCAAGGCATCACCCAAATTAAAACCAACTGTCGTTATGAAACAGTTTTGGATGAAACCCAAGCGATTAACAAAGCCTTAGACATGGCTCCCGACAACAGCCTAGTAGTAATTTTGCCAGAAAGCGTCACCCGCGCCATCAAATTAATTAGAGTTCGTGGTGTAGTCAAAGAAGAAACGCACCAACCAAATCCCACTACAACAGTTTTAGACTCTCAAAATGGGGTTGCACCTTCTTCCGTAATCAACACCCTACTGTAGTCAAAAAGAGGAAAGGGGGCAGGGAGTCTTAAATAATTCGTAATTCGTAATGACGCTCGAGGACTCGCTACCGCTTCGCTAACGCTAACGTAATTCGTAATGACGCGACGCTTCTGTGTCGCTACCGCTGACGCTCGAGGACTCGCTACCGCTTCGCTAACGCTAACGCTAACGCTAACGTAATTAAGTTTTGTAATGGGTATTTAGCGCAAAGTCACTCTTTGGGTTTCCTCCGAACTGACGGCAGTTGTTCATGGGGGAAACCACGCCATCTTACAAAGTTAGGCGGGACGGAAACCGACACTGCCTACTTTGCGCTTTTTACTTTTGCTTTGTTCGGTCAAAAGTTTTTAAATCTTGATGCTTGACTGTTGACTGTTGACTCTTGACTATCGTTGTTCATCTTCTGTGTTTGTTTCTTCACTGGGAGTTTTCAGTTCTTCCTTAAAACCTCGTAGGGTTTTGCCTAGTGCGTTTCCCAACTCAGGGATTTTTTTCGGGCCAAAAATTAGAATCGCAACAATAGCAATTACACCCACTTCTGGCCATCCTAGTCCAAAAAGCATATAACTTACCTCTAAAAGTATCTGTAATTAACTATAGACATACATGGGATGCAGGGAGATGTGGTTCTCTGCGAAACGCTACGCGTAGCCTGCTTAAGCTTAGGAGTAAGACTTTACGGTAGTTAAATCTTGACTTCGCTCGATTACCGCGTAGCCGAAACTCACCAACCGGGAGATGAGGGAGAAATTTTCTTTGCGTCCCCCTTATGGGTTCGCCAGTTGCCTACAGAGGGAAACCCTCCCGCAGCACTGGACTCACCACGTCCCCATTCCCTATTCCCTAGTAACTGGTATACCCAACCAATCGCTTAATTCATGAGCTAACCATTCCAGTTCTGTTTCCGATTGAATACCGCCATTATCACCACCAATTTGATATTTTCTGATTCCTGCCCAAATATCTAGTTGTGCTGGGACTCTAGTTTGGCTGCCATCAGAGTCTTTTGTAAAGTGTTTGGGAACATAAACTAGCTTGATAATATCTTCTCTGGGTGATGAACGGGAACGATGAAATTCTATTCCCCAGAATTCCGAAGTTAAGTTTATTTGCTGTTGATTGAGACGTAGGCGGGTACAGCCAAATAAAGCAAAGAAAATTCTATACACCATGGACAAACCAATACCCCAGAAAGGAAGTGAGAATAAAACAAAGGGAATATTGATGGGAAAAGGAACAACAAGAGCGCCAAGTGTCCAGGTGGTAATAAACGAATTCCAAGCAAGTGCAAAAAAACCTGTGAATACCATTGAAAGTTGAAAACCAACTGGTGGAATGAGAATTTCCAGTGATTCCCCATTTTTGGTTAGTTGAATTTTGCTACCAGCTGGTTTGCCAACAGTTAAAGAAGTAGTATTTTGAAATAACTGTTGATCTAGAGCTTTTATTGCTTCAACAGCAGAACTAAAACGCTTTTCTAAACTGGGTTCGCTCATCAAGCTCAACCAGCGTGTAAAAGTTGGAGACAAATGAGCCGCCATTTGCCCAAATTGAATGCGGAAATCCTTTTGGGGTAAATCGGCTGGATGAGTACCCGTTATCAGGTAAATTAAGGTTGCGCCTAAACTATAAATGTCAGAAGCAGGAACGGTACGTCCACCAAATTGCTCCGGTGGCATATAACCATATGTTCCCACTACTGTTCGAGTACCACCTTCGGCGGCGAGGGCTGTCTGTACCGAGCCAAAATCTATCAAATAGACTTGACCAACACTATTACCAGAACGCTCTTTTAATAAAATATTGCTAGGCTTAAGATCACGGTGGATGACAGGCGGATGCAACCCATGTAAGTAGATCAGAATTTCTAAAAGTGCTTGAGCTAGTTGTTTGACTTCCGCTTCTGTAAAAGTCCGCCCAGCTTGTAAGTATTGCTCTAAAGTTTGCGCTGAGATATAAGTTTGTACTAGGGCAAATCCTTTAATTGCGGACAAATTTACCTCAAAATAGTCTAAATAGCGAGGAATTGAGGGATGTGATAAAGATTTTAAAGTTTCGGCTTCCCGCTCAAACAGCTTGAGATCATCCCATTCAAAATCACTGCCAAAAGAGAGTAATTTGACAACAACTAACTCCTGAGTTTTCAAGTCACGAGCTACGAAAGTTCGCCGTCCAGCCTTTTTGCCCAGCTGTTGCTTAACTTCATAGCGATCGCCTAAGATTGCTCCAAGCATTATGATTTCTGATAACGCTAAGTTTGAAATTCTTCGACAGCTTATAGCTTGTACTTTGGCAAGCCGATATCTTTAGTATAATTGCGTAGTTCTACCAAATAGGGGAAGAAAGAATTATTTGAGTAATGAAGGTAAATTCTTGAAAATAGCTTGGAGCAAGCCTTTTCCCGTGTGTATTAACTACGAATTACGAATTACGAATTACGAATTACGCATCAGTATTATATGCCTTCCCAACTTTGGCCTTACATTACTCCTGGTATTCCTGATGAATTATTTGAGCATTTGCCAGGAATTCCTTTAAGTCAGCGAGAAGTTCGACTGCTGTTGATTGCTCAACTACGACTCCAACCTGATTCCGTGTTGTGGGACATTGGCGCGGGTACAGGTACTATTCCGGTAGAGGTGGGGTTGCTGTGTCCTAACGGACGGATTATTGCTGTAGAAAGGGATGAAGAAGTAGCCAACCTCATCAAGCGCAACTGCGATCTTTTTGAGGTCAACAATGTTGAGGTAGTTGAAGGTAGTGCGCCAGAGTGTTTACATGACCTGAAAATTGCCCCCCATCGCGTTTGTATTGAAGGAGGACGACCGATTCAAGAAATTTTGCAAGCTGCATGGCATTATTTACCACCTTCAGGCCGGGTTGTCGCCACAGCTGCTAATCTAGAAAGTCTGTATGCTATTTCCCAAAGTTTTTCTCAATTAAGGGCTAGAAATATAGAAGTTGTTCAATCTGCGGTCAACCGTTTAGAAACGCGCGGATTTTCGCAAACCTTTACCGCTGCCGATCCCATTTTCATCCTCAGTGGTGAGAAACTAGACTAAATCTAGGGAGTGGGGAGTGGGGAGTAGGGAGTAGGGAGTGGAGGGATGAGGGAGATGTGGTTCGACTTTGCGGTAGTTGAATCTCGACTTCGCTCGATTGCCGCGTAGCCGAAACTCACCAACCGGGAGGTGAGGAGGGGAGGGAGAAGAATAAATTATTATGAATTCCCCAGTCCCCAGTCCCCAGTCCCCAGTCCCCAGTCCCCAGTCCCCAGTCC
>NZ_JCACKM010000153.1:0-16144 GCF_059505385.1 Desmonostoc vinosum | reverse complement strand
TCGAGGACTCGCTAACGCTGCGAAGCGCGTAATTCGTAATTCGTAATGACGCGACGCTCGTACCTCGCTACCGCTAACGCTATCGAGGACTCGCTACCGCTGCGAAGCGCGTAATTCGTAATGACGCTCGAGGACTCGCTAACGCTGCGAAGCGCGTAATTCGTAATTCGTAATGACGCGACGCTCGTACCTCGCTACCGCTAACGCTATCGAGGACTCGCTAACGCTGCGAAGCGCGTAATTCGTAATTCGTAATGACGCGACGCTCGTACCTCGCTACCGCTAACGCTATCGAGGACTCGCTAACGCTGCGAAGCGCGTAATTCGTAATTCGTAATGACGCGACGCTCGTACCTCGCTACCGCTAACGCTATCGAGGACTCGCTAACGCTGCGAAGCGCGTAATTCGTAATTAAGTTTTGTAATGGGGATTTAGCGCAAAGTCACCAGGGAAAACCTGCTCACTGACGGCAGTTGTTCATGGGGAAAACCACGCCACTTGCTTCAATCCGGGAAACCCGTCCAACGCAGTGGCTCTCCAAGATCACACTGCCTCAACTTTGTAAGACAGACCTCAACACAAAACTTAATTACGTTAGCGTTAGCGTTAGCGTTAGCGAAGCGGTAGCGAGGTACGAGCGTCAGCGGTAGCGACACAGGAGCGTCGCGTCATTACGAATTACGTTAGCGCAGCGGTAGCGACACAGGAGCGTCATTACGAATTATTTAATTACGAGTATTAGATTGGGAATATTGAGATTGGAAAACTTCAACAAAATTAGAAAATATGTCCAAAATTATTGTCACTGGAGCAGCAGGGTTTGTTGGTTCTCATCTTGTAGAAACACTGTTGCGGCAAGGAGAAACAGTAATTGCGATTGATGAATTTAATGATTACTACGACCCCATTTTAAAGCGCAAAAATATAGCACATCTCCATTCGATACCTGGCTTTACATTAATTGAGGGAGATATGCAATTTTTCGATTGGCAAACACTCTTAAAGGATGTCGATGTAGTTTACCATCAAGCAGCACAAGCAGGTGTCAGAGCGAGTTGGGGCCAATCTTTCCGTGCTTATACTGAACGAAATATCAATGCTACACAAATTTTGTTGGAAGCTGCAAAGGATGCTAAACATTTAAAAAGGCTGGTATTTGCTTCCTCGTCTAGTGTTTATGGTGATGCAGAAACATTACCCACTCATGAAGGGATTTGTCCTTTACCAGTTTCTCCTTATGGCATTACTAAGTTAGCATCTGAACTTTTGTGTGGACAATATTATAAAAACTTTGGTGTGCCATTTGTTTCATTGCGCTACTTTACAGTTTACGGCCCCCGACAGCGCCCAGATATGGCATTTCATAAGTTTTTCAAGTCCATTTTACAAGATGAGGCAATTCCGATTTACGGTGATGGACAACAAACACGGGAGTTTACGTTTATTAGCGATATTGTTGCTGCTAATTTAGCCGCAGCAACTGCACCAGGCGCAGTGGGAGAAATCCTGAATATCGGTGGTGGTAGTACGGTAGTTTTAGCAGAAGTTCTGCAAACAATAGAGGAAATTGTCGGTAAACCTATCAAAAGAAACCATATCGACAAAGCAATGGGAGATGCACGCCACACATCTGCTGATGTATCCAAAGCGCAGAAAATCCTAGCATATCAGCCACAAGTTCCCCTACCAGAAGGATTAACCCAAGAATGGGAATGGATTAAATCATTATATTAAAGTTAGTACGGGTGAAGTGCGATCGCCCAAAACTTAATTACGAATTACGCGCTTCGCAGCGGTAGCGAGTCCTCGATAGCGTTAGCGGTAGCGAGGTACGAGCGTCGCGTCATTACGAATTACGAATTATTTAATATCCTATGCAACAATCCACCTCTGACAATTTTCGAGACTTTGTGCGGCAGCTTGCTACTTTAGTTGCCATTTTTGGTGCTTTCATTATTAATGTAGTGTCAAACGTTTTTCCCTTAAATGGACTGACTATTGGGGAAATTTCTAATAGTTTGTTTAAAGATGTCTTAATTATTCCTGCAAATTACGCCTTTGCTATTTGGGGACTGATTTATCTTGGTTTGTTTGCTTTGGCTATTTACCAATTCCTTCCTGCCCAGAGACATGATTTAGATTTACGCAAGATAGGATACCTGTTGGTAATTGCCTCTGTTGCTCAATGTATTTGGGTGTATCTGTTTTTGTCTAGGCTTTTTGCTCTTTCGATAGTTGCAATACTCTTGATTTTACTGCCCCTAATTATTGCCTATGTGCGTTTGGGGATTGGCAAAACACGTGTATCTCAAAGCAAAAAATGGTGTGTTTATCTTCCCGTTAGCATTTATTTGGGCTGGATTAGTGTTGCAACTATTGTCAATATAGCGAGTGCTTTGTATTCCCAGGGTTGGAACGGTTGGGGAATCTCCTTCTCAACATGGACAGTCGTGATATTGTTAGCTGCTTTTGCAATTGCAGCAGTCATTGCTATCCAACGCCGAGATATTGCTTATCCGGGGGTAACGATTTGGGCACTGGTAGCGATCGCATTCAAACAATGGAACAATACTTTAATCAGGAATGTGGCATTAATTTTGGCATTGATCCTGGTTTTGGCGATCGTAATGAAAAATTTACGTACTCAACAACAAGACAATTAATACACTATTTTAAATCTTTACCTTTTTTTATCAAATCTCCAAGTTATGGAAATATCACTTTCAAAGAGGATGGCATACTCAAGTTAACTTAAAACTTGACGAATTCAATTCGCGGCAATATAAACTTGTTTAATTAAATATGCGAAACAACTTTTTGCAAGTAGCTAAAATATTTTTTAACCCTGAAACCTTAATTCCGTTTATTATCGGCACAATCTTTTTATCTGTTCTGGGTAATGCTTTTACCCAAATATTGTTTAATATTTTTGGTACCACCACCATAGCGGCTGTGGGCATTGCTTTGGGATCTGTGTTAATTTTTCTTTTTTCAGTGTGGTTTTTGGCTAAGTCATTAAGCAAAATGCGATCGCCTGAAATAAATTTAGGTAAATCTTCTCCCCAAAAACACAAAGGATTAGTATTGTTAGTCAGTCGGGATGAACCTTGTAGAAAGGCAATAGAGTATCATTTTCCCCAACTAGAATACTGTTGGCTAATTTGTTCTTCTCAGTCTCTTGAGTTAGCCAAAAAGTTAAAAGAGGATTTTCCCAAATTAAAAATTTTAGACCCAATCGTTGTTAACGATATTTACGATCCTTTAGAGTTTTATCAGGTTGTGAGAAAAATCTACAATCATCTTCCCCCAGGATGGACAGTAAAAGATGCGATCGCAGATTTTACTGGTATGACTGCTCAAGCTAGTGTAGGAATGGTACTTGCTTCCTTGTCTATACAAGGCCAATTGCAATACACTCCTGCTGATTCAATAAATGGGCAACTCACAGGACATTCTCTTAGCCCGATTGAAATTGTTCTCAAGGAGCAGTTGAGTCAAGGAAAAAACTGAGTCAATAAAAAGGGATGTTAAGGGAATAACGGTATTAGACTTATTGCATGAATCAAGAACCCTCACCCTAAATCCCTCTCCCAAGTTTGGGAGAGGGACTTGGAATTTGACTCCCCTTCTCCCAAAATTGGGAGAAGGGGTTGGGGGTTGAGGGTTGTTTTTGTATTCGTGCAAAAGGTCTATTGGTTGCTGAGCAAAGTCAAAACAACCAACACTACAGCGTTTAGCACACTTAGATTGGTTGCTGAGCGGAGTCGAAGCGACTGAGCAAAGTCGAAGCAACCAACACCCCCACATCTTTACACCTTTGTTTTTGACAATCCTATAGAGCATTCATAAATTGCCGCGCTTTTTCAATGAATGGCGGATATTCGATTTTCTCGGCTAATTCTTGAGCATTTTCGTAACACGATCGCGCCAATTTTTTGCGCCTTGTCGTGGCGTAAAGAACACCCATATTTAGCAAAGTGGAAATTTCCCCAAGGGAATCGCCCAGTTGTTGATAAATCGTCATAGCTTGTTTGTAGAATCTCAGTCCCTGCCGATAATTTGCCAGGATGGTATAAGCAAAACCAATGTTATGTAAGGTTGTTGCTTCGCCAGAGCGATCGCCAAGTTCCTGACGTGTTAAAAGAACTTGATGATAGAGTATCAGCGCTTGTTTAGGTTGTCCTAAATCACTATAAATAGAGGCAATGTTGTTTAAGGTGGTTGCTTCACCAGTTAAATTCTTGGCAGCGCGTTGAATTGGTAGCGCTTCTTGAAAAGATTCCAAAGCTTGCCCATATTTGCCTAAAATGCTGTAAGCAAAGCCAATACCATTTAGAGTTGTCGCTTCACCAGAAAAATCTCCTAGCAATCGCCGCATTGCCAAAATTTGGTTTTGTAGCAACAACGCTCGTTTTGGCTCTCCCAATTTAGTGTAAATCAACGCTACATCATTGAGAGTCGAAACTTCGCCTTGAGTGTCTTGTAATCTCCTGAAGATTTTTAGTGCTTTTTCAAAATACTCTAGCGCTAGCGAAAACCGTCCTAAACGGCTGTAAGTTGCACCTAAATTGCTGAGTGCAGTTGCCTCTGCTCGCTCGTTGCCAATTTCTTCTGCAACCAAAAGTGCTTGCTGAAATCGCTCTAATGCTCTTTGCGGTTGCCAGCAACCGAGGTGAGCTAAACCAATATCATTCAAAGTATGACCTTCTCTATCTCTATCTGGAATTGCTCTAGCTAAGTACAAATTCTCGATCGCCAAATCGAAGTATTCTTGAAATTTTCGCAGCTTGTAGTAGCGGTTTGCTTCATCACGACGTTTTTCCCACTCTTTGACTTGATAAGGTTGCGTCATCTGACCTCGGTTGCACTGGATATAGGTAGGCCGGTTCTGTTGCAATTTGGGAATACACCCTTGTGAGGTTTTCCAAATTTTAGTTAATCATTATTTTCTACCTTTAGGCATAAGACGTAAAGAGAGAAGTGTGGTATTATTGCATACTTATAATGCGATCGCAACAATACCCCACTTAAGGAGTTAAATCACAGTGATACGTTAAGACAACAAACACGCAAATCAGTTAAATCGCTGCAATCAGACTCAAAGCCTGAATAGATCCCGTTGTTTGTTGTTATTTCATCAAAAATTACTGTGAATATCCCTGACTTATATCTGGAAAAAATTCGTGCCATTGATCCGAATCTTGCTTTCAACCACTTGGACTTTAACCAAGATGGCATGGTTAATGATGTTGTAGTTGTTAATCATGAACTTGTCTGCCGCTTTGTAAAAGTAGATTGGGGCACACAAGTGCTTGCTCATGAAGCCAAGGTGTTGGCAGTAGTGCAAAACTACATTGATTTGCAGGTTCCACACTTTGAACATTTAGAAGCAGGCTTTGTCAGCTACAGATTTATTAAAGGTGAACCGCTTTCCCGTAACACTTTATTGAAGTTGAGCAAAGCATCACAAGCGCGTATCATCTCTCAACTAGGAAGATTTCACCAACAATTGCATAGCATCCCCAATGAAGTTTTAGTCAATGCTGGCGTATCTTCTTCGGGTGCAGAACGTTCCCGTGAACATTGGTTGCAGTTGTACGAGCAAGTTCAAGAAACTCTCTTTCCTTATCTGTGGCGTCATCAGCAAACTTGGATTCATGAGCTTTTTGCGCCTGTAGTTAAAGACGAACTGGATCTGAGCTATACACCTATGCTGATTAATGGTGATCTAGCAGTGTATCATATCCTTTTTGACCCAAAATCAGAAAGCATTAGCGGTCTCATCGATTTTGGTACAGCTGGTTTGGGAGATCCGGCTTGTGACATAGCGGTGCAAATTGGTAACTATGGTGAAAGTATTGTGCGGCGTATGCAAATCGATTATCCGACATTACCGGATGTTATTAACCGGGCACGCTTTTGGGTGGGGACGCTTGAATTACAGTGGGCTTTAGCTGGAATAAAGTACAAAGATATTTCGCTTTCGTTAGCGCACATCAGTTTGGCGAGGGATGTGCAAGCTGTAGGTAAACCTCTGGATTTGTAGATATAGCAGTTTTAAATCATTCGTGAGAAACGAGAACCCCAACTTCTTTGAGAAGTCGGGGTTCTGAACTCACGTTGTCAAAGATTGGAGATATTAAAGTAATTGTTCATCGTCAAATACCTGATGGTTTCGATATCAAAACTGTATCTATCACCAAAAAAGCTGATGGGTATTACGTCACTTTAAGCCTTGATGACAAAACAGTTCCGATGATTAAACCTGATTTTGATGCTGATAATATTGTTGGCATTGATGTTGGTTTAATAGATTTTTATGTTGCGTCTGACAATACCAGAATTCCAACGCCCAAACATTTACGCAAAGCCGAACGTAAATTAAAATCAGCACAACGTCAGGTATCAAGACGCAAAAAAGGTTCTAATCGTCGTAAAAAAGCAATTAAAAAGCTAGCTATTCAGCATAAAAAAGTAGCAGATACTCGTAAGAACTTTCACTTTCAAACAGCCAAAGCATTATTTGATAAGTATGATGTTGTAGCTGTTGAAAAATTGAATATCAAGGGACTAGTTAAAACAAGACTGGCTAAAAGTATTAATGATGCCGGATGGAGACAGTTTGTGTCAATACTTTCAAACAAAGCCGCAAAGCTCGCCACGTGGAGTACTCCATGTGGCAGACTTTGCGCAAATGCTGGTTTGAAGGTAATAGCTGTAAATCCAAATGGCACTAGCCAAGAATGTTCTAATTGTGGTCATAAAGTGAAAAAGCCGCTATCTCAAAGAATGCACAATTGCTCAATATGCCATACAATTTTGTGTAGAGATTTGAACGCGGCTATCAATATAAAGGCGCGTAGGACGCACGCCCTTAAAGCTCAATTAATGTCTTCATTGAAGAGTCATTGAGAAGCCCGCGCTGTATGCGTTGCATCAGCGTCGGGTGCGTCACGCGGGAATAACTTGAACAATTAGTGAGCGTTTATCAAGCGACTGGACTTTACCTACTTGAGCGAGATCATTGACAACACGATCTAGTAGTTCCCCTGCTTGCTCACGATATTGATGTTCTCGGCCTCGTAAGCGAATAGCAAACTTCACTGAATCGCCTTTACTTAACCATTGACTTGCTTGGTCAATACGTAATTTATAATCGGCTACGCCTATGTTGGGACGAAACCGAACTTCTTTTACTGTAGGTCTAGCACTGTTGCCTTGACGTTTTTTCTTTTGATACTGAAGCTTGCCATAGTTAATAATCTTTGCAACTGGAGCCTCTTTGCTTTGAGATACTACAACTAAGTCAAGCTCTACACTTTGGGCTATCTGTAGAGCCTCGGAGGTATCCATTAGACCACGGTTGTTATTTTCATGATCAATCAAGAACACTTGAGGTGACTTGATTTGTGAGTTAATTAATTGTTTTTGGACTACGATAACGGTTTCCTCTCAATTGTGTAATGTTTTGCGAGTAATACTAAGGTAACACAATGAGGAATTGAGAACTTGTACTGAGCAGAGTCGTAGCTCTGCGCTTAAGCAAGCTACGCCTACCGTCTTTGATAAGAGAAGTATGGGAATAGAGATATTTTCATGCTTTGGTTGTCTAAACTTTACTTTTTTGTGAGAAATCGAAATGTTTCTTTACATTTATTAGGAATGCGATCGCAATTCCTTTGAGCATAATACTTAGATAGATGCACTGCAACAATTCCAATTTTATCTATAATTGGCAATAATTCCTTGAGCGATTTCCTCTACCCGTTGCACTAATTTCTGTGGTGCTACAACCTTAACATTACCTCCAAACCCAACAATCCATCTCCATAAATCAAAATCAACTAAAGTCCACTGAGGAAATATTGCTTGAAAACGATGGGGAAAATTGCGATCGCCAGTTCTAGAGAGGCAAAATAGAGACTTGGTTGACATCCTCCCCCGTTTGTCCTTTTAGAATTGGTTTTGACTGCTTGTTGAGTCTTGAGTTGGAATTTTGACATATAACTATAAGTTTATAGTTACTTTACGCAAATATGCGATCGCGTTAAATATTTGAGGTATATGTTGAATCTTAGTAGAGTACAAATGATAATTCTATATTGCTCGTGCGAATGACAAATTAGATGTCATGTTAAACCAAATTTGGTATCAAAGCTTTTCAGCGTTTGTAATTTTGATAATAAATATGTGGAACAGATTGAGAAATAAGTATCTATGATAATATAGTTGCGTTGGTGCGATACTCCATACAAGTCGTTATATCATGTCCGGAAAAGTTGCAAGGCAAACAGAGTTCAAGGCAAGAATCTGAGCATAGCCGAAGGCTTGAATTTGTGCGGAAAGTCCTGCTGTATCTAGCTCTGAAGTATTTTAAAGGAGAATTTGTAACATGACTATCTACACACCTCGGCAAATCGCCCAAACCCCTATTCTTGCGTTGAGGTGTGTCGATAGCTTGCTGTGTAAGGGTTTGAGCTATGTGTTTGATTAATTTTTCTGCTGGTTTTACAATGTTTTTTAGAGGTGTGTCGATTTGCGCTCCCAAACCCTTACTGGGTAAGGGCTGCTAGACGAACTCCCCACCGATTGGGTTAATTCGGAATAATTGGAAACCTCAGTGCCGGGCTACTCCCCGTGCAGCTCGTCCCCACCCCCACCGATTGGGTTAATTCGGAATAATTGGAAACGATGACGATGGACATCACCATGCCAGCGATTTCCCCCACCGATTGGGTTAATTCGGAATAATTGGAAACGTTGGTGGCGGCGATTGGGGTGGGGTTGGAGCGGGTGCCCCACCGATTGGGTTAATTCGGAATAATTGGAAACGGGACAGTACGACGCGTGCCTTGACCTGAACACTGACCACGACCCCACCGATTGGGTTAATTCGGAATAATTGGAAACGCTCCGCAGTCGCGCCAAGCTTGGAGTCCAGCGACCCCACCGATTGGGTTAATTCGGAATAATTGGAAACGGACGGGATCTGGCATGGTGAAGGAACCCAAACACTACCCCCACCGATTGGGTTAATTCGGAATAATTGGAAACAAACCAGGGTGAAGCGTTGAAGAGATCAGCCACGGTCGCCCCCACCGATTGGGTTAATTCGGAATAATTGGAAACCGTAGATTTGTCCCGCCTTAAGGTGTGAAAACGCCCCCCACCGATTGGGTTAATTCGGAATAATTGGAAACGCTACAGCAACTTCCTTAATCCTTGGACAGCAATTAAGCCCCACCGATTGGGTTAATTCGGAATAATTGGAAACGAGTAACGTTCAGGAAACTTCCAGAGCCGAATCCTTCCCCACCGATTGGGTTAATTCGGAATAATTGGAAACACAGGGATGATTCTACACCCCGTGTAGATATTACCCCCACCGATTGGGTTAATTCGGAATAATTGGAAACGATACAACCTCAACCTTTACATCCTCAGGCGCATCCCCACCGATTGGGTTAATTCGGAATAATTGGAAACTTGAGGATTAGCAACGTTCTTTTCCAAAGCTGGTGCGGAACCCCACCGATTGGGTTAATTCGGAATAATTGGAAACCAAAATGTCATTGCCAAGAACTTCACGAATGACCCCCACCGATTGGGTTAATTCGGAATAATTGAAAACAAAAAAGCCCTCATAAGTATGAGGGCTTGTTATTTTAAAAAATAGCTATTAATTGAAAAAAAATCATAAGGCGACTCTCGTAAAACTCCCATATCCCACCTCATGATGTCTTTCACTAACGCACTTTCTAATGAAATTCCCTCGATAAAATTTTATTGGCTTTGATATTGGAAATATCCGTCACCCATCTTACCCAATTATCAGGGGCAAAACTAATTAGTTTTTTCGTGCTGATATCTGCTGGTTTTGGCATTTTTCAAGATGCACTTTCGTCATTCGCATCAGAATAGGTAGCAATTGGGGTCATCTCTGCAACACTTGGTACTATAAGTGTTTGGTTGAAGATTAACAAGTAAGAAGCTCAGCAATTCTTTTGATTTTGTGATTTTTCCTGACGTATTGTTACATACATAAAGAGTATTGTTACATACATAAAAAGAATCAGTAGTTTTGGGTAGCAGTGAAGTTGCTCATTATACGATTTTTGAATGCTGAATATTATTAGTTCAAATTATTTACGCCTTTTTTGAGTATGACTGATGAAGCAAAATACACCGCTATTACATTTGCACCAGTGCAGGGATTTATCGAGCGATCGCGGAAGTTGCGGGACTTATATGGTGCATCGGAACTTCTTTCTTATTTAAGTAAAAAAATAATTGATGCAGCAAAGGAAATACCTGGTGTAGAAGTGATTTCCCCTGGTAGTCCTGATATCGAACAGGGAACACCCAACCGGATTCTCCTCAAAGGTGATTTCCCAGAACAGCAAGCAAGAGACACACTTTTATCAGCTTGGAAAGAAGTCATCGACCATTGTAGACAATGGCTGAATGATAACCTGCGACATTTGGGGCCTTATTACTGGGATGATGACTGGAATCGTTGGGCTAATCATAGTTGGGAAATATTTTGGGCGCAAGCAAATTCTCCCACCTCTGTAATGAGAGAATTAGAAAACAATAAACTGGGTCGTGATTGGATTGCAATTAATTGGATTGGTGAAAGTTCCAGTCTGACAGGTACTGATGGGATAGTATTTCCGGGATTGGGTGGAATAGAACGCGATCCCAAGAAGATTAGTTATAAAGATGAAAAAGAAAAGATTGAAGAATTTTATACAGAACTAGCAACAATAACTGAAAGGACGACAACACCAGAAATTGAAGGTAAATTTATTGATCCAAAGGAAAAACTCAGCATTCCCGAACTGACTAAACGTTTGGTAACCCATCGCGATATTGCAAGACGTTTTGGGATGTCATCTTTAACTAAAGGATTTCGAGAAATTCAGCGTAAACCCGAACCAGAGATGAATACACCCGGACAGTGGACGGGTTGGTTTATGGGGGATGGAGATCAGGTTGGGAATCATCTACAAACTATTGCAAAAACAGAAGGCGATATTGGACTGAAACAATTTAGCGAAGCAATGCGGAAGTGGGGACATGATTTTACCCAAAATTTCACTAATAACGTCTCCAGAATCCAGGGACGAGTCATATATGCAGGTGGTGATGATTTTCTAGGAGTAATTTACAGTCCCAAACCGCAAAATCCAATTCCCGCTTTTACGGCTTATGAGTGGTTGATGACTTTAGATGATAGGTGGAGACAACACCAACAGCCAATAAATCTGAGTGTGGGGTTTGTCTGGGTAGCAGGAAGTGTACCCCAACGGGATGTATTGCAACATTGTCGGGAAGCCGAAAAATTAGCTAAATCTCGTGGACGCGATCGCCTTACTATTCGAGTCTTGTTTAATAATGGTCAATATGTGCAATGGACTTGTCCTTGGGATTATTTGCATATTTTGAAAAATTATCGAGATAGAAATGGTTATACCTACGAAAAGTGGGAACGCCGAGGTAGAGATGAAAAATATCAACCTAATTGGAATCATATTTATAGTGATTTAGCTCAACTCAAAGCGCGTCATGCAATCGATTTGAATATTGATATCAACTCTCAGGGAGGAAGAATTAACGATATATACGATATCGCTTTAGCCTTATTTAATATTTATTTTAATCAAGGAGAATTTTTAACCAGAAATGCCTTACATATTGTCAATGATGATTCATCTTTAGAGATAATTTCTTGGATTAATGACTTAGTTAATGTAGGTTGGCAATTATGTACAGATATTTAATTATTATTAATCCCTTGGGATTTCTCTATGGGAGTGCAGGCGCATTTTTATCACCAGACAACTTAGTAGGACGTTCGGGAGCAAAGTTTCCTCCCGATGCTTATACATTATCTGGCTTGTTTTTTGCTGCTAATAAAACTGAACCGTTTATTGAGCATGAGGAATTAAAGAAACTACACGTTGCTGGCCCTTTTTGGGCAGAATTAGATAATCCTGAATATTTTTATCTTCCCATTCCTTGGACAAAAATTATTAATCAAGAAAAAAAACAAACAGACGAATGGGAAATTCGTGATGATAAATGGTATCGTTCCGAAGCCACAAAAGATATAGAACCGGATTGTCGCTGGCAAACTATTAATTATTGGGAAGATTCGGCAAAAACGATTCTCAGTAACGGTGGTACTGCTGAAGATCCTTGGAAATATACATCTATATTACATCCAAAATTAACTAAAAGCGAGAGATGTGTGCAAGCAGAGGGAGGACTATTTCTCGAAAACTCCGTACAAATGGGCTATCATTTCCGCGATAATGAACGCAATGAAACTTGTTTAGTTTATTTGTCAACCCACGAAATTCCCAGAGGTTGGTATTGCTTTGGAGGGGAAAATCATCTAGTAGAAATTAGTTCCATTGAACTCCCAAATGACAGTTGGATATTAAAGTTATTAAAACAAAAAATTCAACGTAGCTGTGCATTAATTACACCAGGGGTATGGGGTTCAACTCGGTTTTCTCGTCGTTATCCCGACCCACAGCATACAACTTTTCCTCAACCTACTCATCTTCTCACTGATAGACCTTCCCCCTACCGTTACCGCGTCGGAGATAACCAAGGAAAGGGTCGTTTGGGAAGGGGACGTTATGCAGTTCCGGCGGGTACAGTTTACGTCTTTGACGAACCTTTAAATAAATCTTGGTGGGGAGACGAAAATGAACCAGGATTTCCTGACGAATGGTTTCCTAATGAAGGATTTTATCTCAAACAATTGGGATGTAGTTTGTGCTTACCGCTAGCGATTACTGGAGTTGATTAGCGATGATAACTCTTTAAGCTGTTCCACATATAACTTGCATAATTAGGGCGGGCAAGATGCCCACCCCACAAGAGTTTTATTTAATTTGATTATGTAATTTAGATGTTTTTTAGCTTAGCACAACTACAAAGCTAAATTTTTTTGATGTCAGTCATACAATAATGAAGAAAAAATCATAAGGAAGTAATTTAATGTATCATCAAGCCTACGGCATAATTAAAACCTTAGCACCACTGCATGTAGGAGCAACAGCCGGAGAAGAAAGAGGAAATTTAAACTTAATTTTCCGCGACCAATTTACCCAGACTGGGATTATTCCCGGTAGCTCAATTCGGGGAAGACTGCGTGCAGAAATGCGTCAAAATCATGGAGGGGAGGAACAAAAAGTAAGGAAGTGGTATGGTAATGATGTACCAGACCGCAACGAGGTTGATACAGTAGATCGCACTTTTTCTGACCGCACAACAGAGTCATTAGTTAAGTTTGAATATGCTTCTATTGTTTGGCTACCTGTATTTTGTCCTGGACAACCAATTGTTTGGGTGAGTTGTCCGCGTTTACTTAAACGTTACAGACGCATAACCAAACAAGAAAATCTTACTCTACCGCAAAAATATACGCGATCGCAATCTCTCACACCCCTACCAAATAACAAACTGTTCTTCAATTTTGGATTTTTAACTCTTGAGCATCATGCCAACTTATCTAGTTGGTTTCCAGATAATGAAGAATTTCCAGCAGTGGTAGTTGGTGATGACGAAATCTCCATGATTCACGATATGGCATTATATCGTCAAAGTCGTGTAGCTTTAGAAAAAGACCAAAAACGTAACGCTGACAAGGCTTTTTTTGGAGTAGAAGCATTACCAGAAGAAACTATTTTAGCTTTCCCCATTGGCTTGAAAAAAGATAAAGATGGCGAACAGTGGGAACCTTTTTCTGAACGAAAAACTCAAGATGATATTTATTTAGGAGGACTAGAATCAGTCGGGTTTGGTCATTGTGAAATGTCATTATTTAATATTCATGTCAATAGTAAAATTACAACAAAATAGGTAATTCATATATGGCTTGGTCAGATTTTAGCCTAGATAAAACTGCTCACGATTTAGTGTATAAATACCGTAACGACGACAAAGAAACCGTGAATCAAGTCCATAAAATGCGTACTACTGTTGCTTATGGATTAGAACGATTTTGGGGAGAACATCTACGTTTAAAGGGCAGAAAATCCGCATATTGGGAAGAAACTTGGAATAAACTTGTGGGCATTATGAAACAAGCTGATATTACAGTCCCCAGTAACCCCCAAGACTTGTGGAACTTAGAAGTATTTCCCCTCGCCTACCGCAAGGTTGCATTAGCGATTTTAACGCAACTATGTGACTGTATGGTGTGGTGGACGCAGAGATACAAACCCACTCGCAATGACGAAACCGAAGACGATAATTAGGGAGAATCGAAAAATGAGCGATTGTGACTTAGTACCTTTGATGTATCGCGCCCAAATCGAGGATAGGGGAAAAATCCAGTATGCTGGAGATCCAAGACCTGCAACACAGTGGGTTAATCAATGGTTAGATGGATGTCCCCCAAACTCAAATACTCAAGCAGATAATGTAGATATTCGTCAAGCTGCATTGCGAAGAACACACCAGCAAACAGCCAATTTTACATACAGAATGCCACAACTTGCCACAGGCGATGGCACTTGGGAACAGACTTACACAATTAGCTGGCGTTTAGTTACCAATTCAGGACAAGATGAAGATGTAATTCGTCCTGTAATAGGTGCTAAAGGGATACCTTTTTATCCAGGTTCGAGTATGAAAGGTGCATTTTTGCGTGCTTGTTTGCAAATTGCACCCGACAAAATTCTATATTTTTGTGGTGGAGAAGTAGAAGAAATCATCGCCGGAAAAAAACACAAAAGAACTAAGCCAGGTATTTTACGTTTTCATGGTGGTTATCCTGTAGATATGTCTTGGGGGAAAGATAGACAACGTTTAGTAGATGTTGTTCACTCCCAAGAAAAACGCCAAGTTATGGAGAATATAAATACTGGTGCTAACGTCCAAATATCGCTATATAAAACTAAGTTTAAATTTGGTATTTCTAGCACCAAAAATCATGTCGATTGGAAATTAGTACAACAAATTTGGGAACGAGCATTATCCCAAGGAATAGGTTCTAGAACTAGCGCAGGGTACGGTCGATTTAAAAATATTGCCGATAACAATCAGGTGATTTTGTCAGTTAATCTGAGTGGAAAGGGGCTAACTTCCACATTACTCACATCAGATAATAATGGTAATAAAATTCCCGAATTTCGTCCAAATATGTTTAAAGCCGCATTACGCGGACATACTTTGCGGTTACTAGCAGGGGTGACAAATGATGCCGAAAGATTAACAAAAGAACTCTGGGGTGGATTTCTTCAAGGTAATGAAGAAAACGGCTCGATAGTTGGTAAATTTGGTATTGATTTGCAAGTTGAAAATAAAAATTTAGCTTTTGGTGAACATAACTATTTTCCTAATGGTAGAAGAACTAGACCAATGCCTG
The DNA here is from genome assembly GCF_059505385.1 of Desmonostoc vinosum. Lineage (NCBI taxonomy): Bacteria > Bacillati > Cyanobacteriota > Cyanophyceae > Nostocales > Nostocaceae > Desmonostoc > Desmonostoc vinosum. Next base: position 755 of record NZ_JCACKM010000153.1, on the reverse strand, counting down.
TCTACAATTTAAAATCAGGGAAACTAGATATTTTTGCTGTCAAATCTTACTCAGAACAAGAAAGAGAATTTTTAACTCTTTTAATTAAATTTTCTCTATTACTAGGTGGTTTTGGTAAATCATGGCGACGAATTCATCATGATTTATTTTATCAATCATATTTTCAGAATAATGATAAACCGATGATTGGTTGTCATTGGTTATTTAGCAAACCATCAGAATCAGCAGACTATTGTATTACAGCACCTAGAGGGGAATTGGATAATATCAGAGCTTTCTTAGCGAGTATTCCTAATACTGTCAGAAATTGCTTTAATTTACCATCTACAAATAACTATGTAAACAATTGGCGTGAAGTTTGGCATCCTCAAAAAGTGCAAGTTTGGGGGCGAATTGCTGAAGATAAAAATGATAGTCAAGCTGTTGAATGGTTTCATCGAGATAATTTTATTAAGAGAACAGAATTAACTGGGAGTATAGGAAAACCCAGTAAAGTTAGTAGAATTTGGCATAGAATGTATCCTTTTTACGTAAAAATAGATGGCAAAATATTGCATAAAAAAAATGAGGAAGGTAATTACAAGTATGTTGAATTATTAACCATTTTTACACCAGATGATTTACCCAAAACTAGGGAATTTTTAAGTTTTTTAAATAGTAGTAATGATTTTATTAAACTGTGGGGAGGAAATTAAATCAGTAGACCTCTTGCATAAATATTTTTTTTTCACGCAGAGGCGCAGCGAAAAGTTCTG
>NZ_JCACKM010000152.1:0-16381 GCF_059505385.1 Desmonostoc vinosum | reverse complement strand
ACTCCCTACTCCCTACTCCCTACTCCCTACTCCCTACTCCCTACTCCCTACTCCCCACTCCCTGCTGAATGATGGGACAAATTGTATCTTCTTGCTTGCTATTAATATCTTGCCAACCTGAAAGTAAATCTCCAATTTCCGAGCGTAATGTTAATAACTGAGCAATTTGATCATCGATTTGTGAAACTTTTTCTGCTAATTTTTCTTTGATTTCACCACAAGGGGGTTGTCCTTGGTCATAGACCTGAAGAATATCTCGAATTTCTTCTAAACTCAGACCTAAGTTTTGTGCCCTTTTAATAAAAGATAGACGAGTTAACACATCCACAGAAAATTGCCGAAAACCGCCCTCTGTTCGTCCTGAAGACTTGAGTAAACCTAAACTTTCGTAATAGCGAATCGTCCTAATAGGAACTCCGCTCATATTTGTTACTTGACCAATTAACAGCAGTTTTTGCTTTTGAGTTAACACGGCAGATTACCCCAATTCTGTAATTATTATCACATATTTCCATAAATATTAACAACCTCTGCCTATCCTTTGCGCTTAACTCTGCGACCCTCTGCATTGAAATTTTTCAATATAATATGCTACTAAAAAACTTGATATTATTTAATCTTTATAATTTTCATAAATTAGTAATTTAACAACTCTTCTGGTACTGCAAGTAACTGTTTTTTGGAGATTTCCATGTTACTTCTAGATCAACCGCTTCACTTTAAGTGAAACCATAAAATGGATGTTAATTTGCAGACTTTTAGCTCAACGCGTAAACCTAAAAATTTCAATAATCCAGAACGTTTTATTGAGGGATGGTATTGGGTAATACCTTCTCAAAATTTGCGCTTAGGTGAGGTAAAACCTATTACGATTTTGGGTAGAAATCTAGTAGTTTTTCGTGGTAAGGACAAAAGAGCAGTAATCTTTGATGCTTATTGTCCACATATGGGCGCTCACCTAGCTGAGGGGAAAATAGAGGGTAATGAGCTGCGTTGTTTTTTCCATCATTGGAAGTTTGATGCAGAAGGAATATGTGTTGAGATTCCATGTTTGGATAATCCACTTCCTATCAAGTTAAAAACTTGGCCCACTGCTGAACAGTATGGGGTAATCTGGGTGTGGACTGGTGAAATTCCGCAACAACCTTTACCTTTTGTTCCAGAGCTTGAATACAAGGAATATGATATTACTTTAGGCCCTAGTTTAATAATGAATTGTCATCCTAATGTGGTGATGATTAATGCTATCGATGCTCAACATTTCAATACAGTTCACCAACAGTCAGCAGAAATTATTTTTGACAAACAGGAATTAAATCAAAATGCTATTATCTTTAGCAACACTAGGAATGATGGTAAACATTCTTTTTTTATTAAACTCCTCCGTCCTTTTTACAAGAATGTTGCTACTTATAGTATTTGCTACTGGTATGGTAGCACTGGGATATTAACAATTAATACTGATTTCCTTCATTTACATATTATGTTTGCTTTGCGTCTTCTTGAAGGCGGTAAATCTGAGGCTCAAACCATACTGATGTTGCAAAAACGTAGAGGAATTATCGGTTGGTTATATAATCGCTTCGTGTTGTATTTGACTAAAATAGTAGGCAAGTACTTTATTAAAGGCGATACCAAGGTTTTTCAAACAATTCAGTTTAATTTGAAAACTCCTATCAAAGCAGATAAATCTATTGTGCAGTTTATCAACTATGTTGAAAGACAGAAACCTTTGATGTGGAAGACTTGGCAAGAAGTGCGATCGCCTGTCCATGAAAGTAAGCAAAATCGCGAGCAATGGCGAGATGCACTGACTAATGACTAATAATTGAACTTCAAAGTAAAAAGTTATTCCTTGAGCTTTTTACTTTGAACTTTTTTGCCTGCTTTAATATATACATAAAAAGAAGTGGCAGAGCCACTTCATAATTCCCAGGTAGAACCTAGTAACAAGTATAACGATTTCCCGAATGAAAAATAGTATAATTTGACACTGATTTTTCTTAATTACTATTACTAATTTGAGTTCAGTACCACAATTATTTGCACTAGCCTAATTCCTAGAGATTTCCAATAGGGATTAGTGAATGGAAAATTTGTATCATCAGATACTGCTTGCTAGTAATTAGAAAAATTTTTGCCAGTAGAATAAAGTATATTATAAAACATATTAATTTTATGTAAAAATATTAGTATATTTTTTTACATAAAAAAATATAATTAATTTTCGGTTTTTTATACGAAAAAATACTATTTTTGTTTGATAACATACTCATAAACTAAGTATTATTTCAGTCTGATGATAGTGACTCATACTCAAATTTGTATTCTGGGTGGTGGATTTGCTGGAATATATACTGCTTTGTACTTAAATAAATTATCTTGGAAGCGATCGCCTAAACCCGAAATTACTCTAGTTGATCAAAATGACCGCTTTCTATTTACACCATTTCTCTATGAATTAGTCACTGAAGAACTAGATCAGTGGGAAATTGCACCTCCCTATCTCAAGTTAATCAGAGGTACTAAGATTCAGTTTTGTCGAAGTGTAGTACAGCAGATTGATCTCAAGAATCGCCAAGTGCAATTACAACAGGGAAAGTTATTGTCCTACGATTGGCTGGTTCTAGCACTTGGGAGAGAAGCTTCGCTAAAGACTATTTCTGATTCTGATTATGCTTTTTCCTTTCGCACACTAGCTGATGCACAAAAGCTGAATGAAAAATTGCAGTCTCTAGAAGCTAGTAATAACTCAACCATCCGAGTTGCGATTGCAGGTGGTGGTTCGAGTGGCGTAGAGTTAGCAGGTAAACTGGCCGACCGCTTACAAGAACAAGGTCACATATACTTGATTGAACGAGGGGAAAAACTTCTCAAGTCCTTTACAACCTTCAGCCAGAAAATAGCTTTTCAAGCCTTAGCAGAACGTGGGGTTAAAATTCACCTCAAAACCAAAGTCCAATCGATTAGTTCTGACTCCATCACTTTGGAACATCAGGGTCAGATAAAAACAATCCCTGTGGACTTAATATTGTGGACTGTAGGAACTCGTGTAAATCAACTATTAAGGCATCTAAGTTCCCAGCAGAACCATCAAGATCAACTCATAACTCTTCCCACACTACAAATATTGGATCATCCTGAGGTTTTTGCCCTGGGAGATTTAGCCAATATCCGTGACCATCAAGGAAAACAAATCCCGACCACAGCCCAAGCTGCCTATCAGCAAGCAAGCTGTGCTGCTTATAATCTTCAAGCTGCTATTACCGGGCGACCTCTGCGCCACTTTCGCTATATTCATTTGGGAGAAATGCTCACCTTGGGTACAAACAGTGCGATCGTCTCTAGCCTCGGCTTTATTAATTTAAAGGGACGCCTAGCACATATCACTCGTCGATTAGTTTATCTGCTGCTACGAATGCCAACCCTCAGACATCGGATTCAAGTTAGCAAGCATTGGCTAGCAAGATTATTGCTCTTGTATTTTTCTGGTGGCAAATCCACGCGGCAAACGACTAACAATCGCTCACACTCAATTGGCTCTCCTGATCATAGCTTACATCAAAATGATTCTAAACTATAAAAAATTATTTAACCAATTGATATAAAATAGCATCTTCAAACTTAAGCAATCAAGGTAGTAATCTCATGGTATTCAATGCACTCAAAAAACAAATAGAGAAACTTTATAAAGGCCATAAATTCCTACTTATTCATTTATCAATTGCTATTTTATGGCCTCTAGTTATTTGGTTAATATATTTCTTATTCCCCAATCAAATAGCAACTCGACTAAAACTTTCAAGAGCCATTTTAATTGGTATTTGCATTCAATTACTGATATTTGCATTTCAAAGACGCCGTTATTTTTTCAAAACAATTAGAGAGTTTTTCACAGAAGAAACATATCCTATTAATCTGGCCATATTTCGTATTGTTTTGTTTCAATCATTATTTGTACAAGTCAATAGCAGTGTTTCTAAAATTTTATGGTTTAGTCAAGTACCGAGCGATCTTCTATTTCCACCCTTGGGTTTAGGATGGATAATTTATCTTATTCCTATCAATGCAACAATCGCTCAGATAACTGCGTTGCTATTAAAGATTTGTTCATTTACAGCCATGATTGGTTTGTTTACACGTACTTCAGCATGGCTAAGTGTAATTCTTGGTGTCTATGTTCTGGGGATTCCTCAACTTTATGGTAAGGTAAATCACTATCATCACCTATTATGGTTTGCTGCCATTTTAGCCGCTAGTCGATGTGCTGATGTTTTGTCATTAGATGCAATTTTCTTTGCTTGGAAACGGGCTGATCGTGGTCAAATAGAACCTCCTAGTTTGTCTCGAAACTACGCATTACCTTTACGTTTTGTTTGGCTTTTAATGGGTATAATTTACTTTTTTCCAGGACTTTATAAATTGTTTAGTGGTGGTTTTGATTGGGCATTCAGCGATAATCTTAAGTATCAATTATATAACAAATGGCTTGAACTAGATGGCTGGATGCCACTGTTTAGATTAGACAAATATCCAGTTTTATATCGCCTATCGGCCCTTGGCTCAATCTTTTTTGAATTATCTTTTATTTTTCTCATGTTCTCATCCACAACTAGATATATAGCTGCTGTAGGAGGATTACTTTTTCATAATATGACTAATTTGTTAATGAAGATTAGCTTCTTGATTCTGCAAAAATGCTATGTAGCTTTCTTGGATTGGAATGCTATTTTTCATTGGATTGGACATCGGCTTTTCCGTAAAGAAATGTATGTTATTTATGATGGAAATTGCAAACTCTGCCGCCGTACAATTGCCACTTTAAAAGTCTTTGATATTTTTGGTAGGTTAACATTCGTCAATGCTCTGGATGAGCAAGCTCTTACGACTCATAATCTTCTTTGGTTAGACTTACAAGCACTATTAGCTGATATGCACGTAGTTGTCGAAACGAAGTCTTGGAAAGCTTTTTCAGCCTATCGTGTTTTAGCAACCCGAATCCCAATTCTCTGGCCGACCTTACCTTTACTTTATATATGGCCTGTGCCAACGATTGGTAATCAAATTTATCGACGTGTTGCTGATTCTCGTACCTGTAGTTTGCCTCAGGCTCAAAATTATGATGATGTCCCAAGACGGAATTATCAACCACGAAGTCATGTGCAGATCGTTACAGTTGTTGGTACTTTTTTACTTGTAATCAATATCTTTTTTGGTTTGATTAGAGAAACTGAAGCTTGGCCTTTTAGTTGCTATCCTAAATTTTCAGGTATTGCAAACGCTCAAACAGTTGTTCTTGAAATTGTCCCTTTGAGTACAACAGGTACACCCATAGCTTTTGAGCAAAAAAGCTTGAAGAAAAAAATATCGCCTGAAAGGTTTATGGGGTTAAGTTTGTCGATCCTTTACAAAACTAAAGATCCTAATAAAAAGCTTCGGCAGTTGAGCGTTCTTTGGCAATTAATAACTAATAGTGACCCCAGCCTCAAGCAAGCTAAATCAGTACAATTTTATAAAACTACAGTATGGAATGACCCTGAAAAGCAACTAGAGAATCCGGTTAATCGCTCACTAGTATTGGAATTGAATGTGTAGCAATAGCCAAAAAGTCATGACAAATTAACCAAACACTCAAACATATCATAAATATTTGGTATTTTAGTTATAAGTCACTTGACTTATAACTGTTAATCGGATAACCTTAGCGTTCAACGACATTGTTCAGAGGAATTTGATGAACAGAAAACTCATACTTAATTTACTTGCCACTTCCTCAATTTTTACATCGTTGATGTCCACAATAGGGATCATCAATCCAGCTCATGCTAATACTAACCTCACCCAGCGATTAGTACATACCAATGACGGCCGTACTTGTATCACTAATCCCCACGGCCTTAAGGATTTTGTATGTATTCGAGATTCAGAGAGAGACCCTAAAGCTCCTCCACCTAAGTCGATGGTAATCTCAGATCAGCCATCAGATCACACAGTTGCAGAACTTAATTTCACTGACGAAGAAAGCGAAGCTGCGATTAAGTTATTTACGTGCGATTGTCCATTTTGTATCAATTCTTTACGACAACTGCGAGGTACTGGAAACTTAGTTTACTAAGATTTGTCAGCACTGATAGCAAATACCATAATTTCTACTAAGAGAATCAAAAACAAAATATTGACTACTCAAGTAGAGGTAAGCAGTTTATACAAAACCCAAAAAAGCATTTTTTACAATAAAAATTATTAACTAGGTTTCAATTTCTCACAGATTATACTTTGAATTCTCGCTTGCAACTTCTGCAATCACCTGCAAAAACTCGCACAATACAGGTGATATATTTTCATCTCCTTGACGCCACAAAGCTGCGATTTGACGGTTGAGGTTTGCACCTTGAATATTGCGGTAAACAACGCCTGCACGATGCAGAGTCCGAACATTGCTACTTAAGAGCGCCACACCAATTCCACCCGCAATTAAGCTGAGAACCGTAATCATCCAAGTTGCTTCTTGAGCTATCTGAGGCAAAAATCCAGCATTTTTACAGAGATTTATTGTTTCAGTATAGAGAGAAGGAGCATTTTTGAGCGAGGGTATAACAAATGGCTCCTGTGCTAGCGCTTCTAAAGGAATTTGTGATTGAGCCGCAAGGTGATGATTTTCTGGTAACGCAATTAGCAACGAATCTTGGAGAAAGGGTAAAAAGCACAAGTCTGTAGCCTGTTCGTAATGATTGGGTAAATGCTCAAACCCCACATCAACTTGATAATTCCGCATTTCCTGAATTTGCTGTTCTCCAGTCAGTTCGCGCAGTACCAATTCCACTTTGGGGAATCGTTGACGGAAGGTTCGCAAAATATCAGGTAACAAACTATTAGCAATGCCGCTGTTTATCCCCACAATCAAACGCCCAATCTCGCCCCGACTAACTAGTTGTGCATTATCAATAGCGCGTTCGAGATGATTTAACGCTAATGATGCCTCTTCTAGAAAGGCTTGTCCCGCAGGTGTGAGTCTCAAGGGGCGTGTTCTGCGGTTAAATAACTCTACCGAGAGAGCTTTTTCTAGTGAGCGAATTCTTTGGCTGAGAGGAGGTTGTTCTATGTCTAGTTGTTCAGCCGCCTTGCTAAAGTTGTTTCCGGCTTCAACTACTGCTAGAAAGTAGCATATTTGTCGAAGCTCGAAGTTGCTGAGGTAACGAACATCCACGACTTTTGGGCACATTATATCATTCAAGATATATTATGTTAAATAAATATATCTTGTCAATCAATTAATTTCCTCATAGTGTAATAAACAATATTAGTTAGTTCTCAGTTGGTTAATGCTTCAGACTGAAGAAAGGAAGGATTGCAACTATGAGTTTAATCAATCGCGTTGTTATTGTTGGTGGAACACATGGAAATGAACTCACAGGAATTTACCTAGTTAAAAAATTTGAGCGATCGCCTCAATTAATTCAGCGAAAAAGCTTTACAATTAACACTATAATAGCTAATCCCAAAGCCTTTGAAATCGGTCGAAGATATGTAGATACAGACCTCAATCGCTGTTTTCAACGCTCCTGTTTACAGAATCCCAATCTGGCAAGTTACGAAGCACAACGAGCCAAAGTAATTTACTCAACTTTCGGAACTGGAGGTAGCCAACAAGCTGACTTAGTTATCGATTTACACTCCACAACATCCAACATGGGATTAACATTTATTTTGGCAAGTAAGCATCCCTTTGATTTACAATTGGCAGCTTATATTAGTTGTGTAAATCCAAAGGTTAGGATTCTTTGTTCAGCACCAAAAACTCAAGATAATTGTTATCTAGATTCAATTTGCCAATTTGGTTGCACCATCGAAGTTGGTGCTGTTGCTCAAGGAGTATTAGACGCGAATTTATTTCAAAAAACAGAAGAACTTATCAGCACAATTCTTGATTATGTAGAAATATATAACCACAAAGCGTCAATAAAAATCAAAGATACATTCACCATTTATCAAAGTATTAAAACAGTTGATTATCCCAGAAATGAAGTTAGAGAAATTCGAGCCATGATTCACCCCCGGCTGCAATTTCGAGATTATGAAGCGCTGCATCCTGGGGAACCAATGTTTTTAACTTTTGATGGGAAGGAGATTATTTATGAAGGTGAATCAACTGTTTATCCCGTGTTCATTAATGAAGCAGCTTACTATGAGAAAGGTGTTGCTATGTCTCTAACTCAAAAAATACAAGAAATATTACCTGAATCATAATCATAATAATTAGTTAATAACTACAAATTACAAAATAGCAATTATTTTGGAGGTTATTATGTCTAATTCCGCTTCAAGTTACACAGGTTGTTTTGGCTGTTTAGGAACAATATTGTTTTTTGTATTTATTGGTTCAATTGTATTTGGTGCAGCCAGTATTGCAGTGAAGTTTGGTGATCTTGTATTTGGCTTTGGTAGCGCTGTTAATATTTTGCAACCTCCTGAGAACAAAAACTTATCTGTAAATGATTTAGAAATTAAATATCAAGCAGCCGAAGTGGCTGTTAAGCAATTTCACTCACAATTAGAGCAAGGCAAATGCCAAGAAATTTACGCACAAGCTAATGAACTTTTGCGGAAAAATTCTAAACAAGCTGACTTTTTAGCTTTCTGTAATCAGGTTTCTGATAAACTTGGTACGATTCAATCAACTCAGCAATTAGATTGGTGGTGGCAATTAAATAATAATGATTCGGAAAAATTGATTCTCAGTCGTTACGAGACCAAATTTTCTAAATCATCGATTCAAGAAACATTTATTTGGCTGGTTAAGGATAAGAAACCGGAACTTATAGGATATCAAGTTTCTCCGTCAGCTGTTTCCATACAATCTTTACCTAAGACTAATTCAGTTGACAACGGAAAAATTTAGTGCTGTGTAGAGACTTGCCATACTACGTCTCTACATGAGTATCATAAAAGTTACAAAGATTATGGACTGATGAGGCGATCGCTTCCATGAAATTATTTAATTACGAATTACGTTAGCGCAGCGTAAAGCCTGCGGCATAGCTTCGCTTAGAGCGTTTTGAATCTTTAGAAGGAGACAGAAAAGGTCAATACAGTATCCGAATTAATGCTCAATGGAGAATTTGTTTTAATTGGCCAAACGAATCTCTTGAGCCTTTTAACATTGAAATCACAGATTATCACTAAAGGAGGATTAAATGGCACGTCCACCTATTCACCCTGGAGAAATTCTTGCTGACGAAATTCATGAGCTAGGAATGTCCGCGAGTGATTTGGCGCGTGTGCTTCATGTCCCTAAAAATCGGATTACAGAAATAATCAATGGCCGAAGAGGGATAACCGCTGATACTGCTTTGCGATTAGGCCAATATTTTGGTACTGGTGCTGAGATATGGATGAATTTACAGAAAAATTATGAACTGAGATTAGCCGAACAAGCATCGGGGAAGAGAATTCAAGAAACCATTCAACCCCGTATATTGTAGAGACGTTGCATTGTGTTCAATAAAAAATTTGATTGGTAGTCATTGAGCGGTGAAGTGTCCCAGCGGCCCCCGCGTGGCGATCGCACTCCGACAGAAAAATTTTGTGCTGTCCAATTGTTACCCATGACGGCGATTTCGTCATCAAAGCTTCGTTCTAAAAATTTGGAGATTCCACCGTGCTGAAGAGTACCAAGACTCATGGGGATTAATTCTCCATCTACCAATTCATATTGGGTATCTGTGCCATCGTTATACTTGAGATACTCTGTAAAAGTAACTTTTTTAGTGGTTGCAGTCATGGCGATCGCAATCTTCATTGATGACTCAGTACAGTTATTTTACGACAGCCCATGTAGAGACATCGCAATGCAACATCTCTACATGGGCAATCATTCCACAACTTCATTCACAGGAAAGCGATCAATGAGCTGCATTGCCCGATAAGCGTTACGCTGCAAGGAATCGGGTAAATAAGGAACGTGGGGAATCTGTGATAATAAATCCAATGTCCGGCGTAAAATCCTCACTACATCGCCTTCATCTAGGCTGGTATTTTCACACAATTCCGTCCACTCTATTCCCAGAGACCACTTCTCTACTAGAGCGATTAACTCAAACTCCAACCATATAGGTAATGCCACATTATACCGCCGTTGCAGTTGAAACATTTGGCGACGAATTCCCCGCAATTTCGCCAAAGCCTCTGTCACTTCATTACTTAAATCAAAATTAACCCTGCTATCTGGACGCGGGGTTTCTGTCACCAAAGCGGCGGCGGCAGCAGCTAAATGATGCGGATCTAAGTTATCTAATTCATGACTAGCAAGGGCTAAACCCAGCCATAATTCATTTTCACCGCGAATGGCAGCGGCCATTTGCCCTAATTGCGTGGGAACTAAATTATCTAAACAGCCAAAGTGTTGCAAAATTTCAATCAAGCTGAGAAACTCTTCCCAATGACGTTGGGATTGTTGCTCTAATTGCGCTTGCAATAGTTGGAGTTCGGCTTCTAATTCTACATAACGTGCTTTGCGTTTAAAAATAGTGCCGACATTGCCCGATTGACGCAGAGGATGATTATCTATTTGCTCTTGTACAGCAGCCATGCGACTGAGTTGTTCGGCTACTTCCGGTGCCATATGGACAGAATCCTCTAGTTCGGGAATAAGTCGGGCGATCGCGCCTGTCTGTTCACTACCACGGTATGCCTGTCCCGGTCTTAAAAGCATCTCTGGCGGTGGTGAAATCTCTGGTGGCACATCAACTCGCGGCAATTCGGCATATAAATCAACTACATCCTCGGTTGTTGCCACATACCAGCAGTTATCGCGTCCCAAGCACACTAAGTAAGGAGTTTGGCTTGAACTCGGTGCTTGTCCGATTAACACTGCTGTGACGGGTGATGGAACTACGATATGTTTACCCTTGAGGCTCAACAGTGTTCCAGAGACGGCAAAGCCCAACATCATCGCTAATTGCTCTTTTCGATCTTCTTGGGCTTGTGCTTGTAGAGTTTTGAGTAATTGGCGTTCTACTTTTAAACGTTGGCTCAATTTCTCATAAACAGCAAGTTCATTTTCATCAACTGCATCAATTTGTTCCTGTAATTGGGTTAATTGTGCTTGCAGTTCGGCAATTTCGTCGTAACTCGGTTTGAGGTGCAAGTTGGCCATGTATTGGCCAAAGCTGCGTTCTACCAGTTCCTTGGCTTGCTCCAAAGTGTGGGTTTGTAGCAAGTTCAGCACCATACCATAACTGGGTGTAAACTGGCTGACAAGGGGGTCTGGTTTCGATGTTGCTAAATACGCGGCTTCTTTCGCCCCTTCAAAGGGAGTTTGGACTGTCACCACATGACCTTGTTTATCCATCCCCCGCCGACCGGCGCGTCCTGCCATTTGCAGAAATTCGGAAGCATTGAGTAGGCGGTGTCCAGTGTCGGTACGCTTGGAAAGGGTGGAAATCACTGTGGTTCGCGCAGGCATATTGATGCCTGCCGCTAATGTCTCGGTGGCAAAGACGACTTTAATTAATCCCTGCTGAAATAGTTCTTCTACCAGTACTTTCCATGCGGGTAAAATTCCGGCGTGGTGGGCAGCAATACCCCGGTATAGGGGAGCAATTTGTCCGGTACGCCCCGCTTCGGGATTGCGGTTTAAAAATTCATCAATTTGCCAACGTAATTCTTGGGATTCATCATTATTTACTAGCCATAAATCGCCCACTTCTGCCACTGCCTTATCACAACCCCGGCGGCTGAAGATGAAGTAAATTGCAGGTAGCATATCCCGTTGCTGTAAATGGCTGAGGGTATATGGAATGCTGGGGGCTTCTGGTCTATTAGCCCTGCCGCGATCGCCTCCTTTGCCTTTCTTCTTTTGCAGGCGGGGGTTAATTTTGGTTTTACTCTCATTCAGCAGCGGAAATAGCCCTTTGGGATTGCAAAAATGAAATTCCAAGGGGACTGGGCGAAAATCTGAGTAAATCAAGTCGGTGGGGCCGTGGACGTGATTTAGCCAGTCGGTGAGTTGATCGCTATTGGCAACCGTTGCCGAAAGAGCTGCTAGTTGCACTTCGCGGGGGCAATAAATAATCGATTCTTCCCAAACTGTCCCCCGTTGGCGATCGTTCATGTAGTGGCACTCATCCAACACTACCGCCTCAACATCTACCAACGAAGTACCAACTTGCCCAATCGGTGTACCATAGAGCATATTCCGGAAAATTTCTGTGGTCATCACCAGAATTGGGGCATCTCTGTTAATCGAGGCATCCCCAGTTAATAGTCCAACGAGATCAAACCCAAATTTAGAGCGAAAATCACGTAATTTTTGATTTGATAGCGCCTTCAAGGGAGTTGTATAAAAAACGCGTTTTCCTCGCGACAGGGCGCGATAAATGGCGTATTCCCCAACTAATGTTTTGCCTGAACCTGTGGGGGCGCAAACAACTACGGAGCGTCCGGCGTTCAGGGACGCGATCGCATCTTTCTGGAACAGATCCAGTTCAAAGGGGAATATTGACCTGAGGTCAAGTTCTGGAGAAGGCGCGGGATAATTCACTCAATCACATTTGCAACCAGACTGTTTACTATATTAACGAGTCTTTTGTCAACTTCGTCATTAGAAGTAGGGAGTAGGGAGTGGGGAGTGGGGTAAATTTTGTGGAATTTTCACTATTGCCAATTCCCTATTCCCCATTCCCTCATTTTCCCAGTTCTTGCGATCGTTCTGTCGCGGCTTTGACTGCTTCTATTAAAGCTGAACGGAATCGGGCTTGTTCTAGTTTGGCAATGCCTGCAATTGTTGTGCCGCCTGGGCTGGTAACGCGGTCTTTGAGTTCTGCTGGATGCATTTTGGTTTCTTGTAACAATCTGGCTGTTCCCAATACGGTTTGTAGGGCTAGTTGATTGGCAACCACTCTTGGTAAGCCTGCGGCTACTCCTCCATCCGCGAGTGCTTCCACCAAGATTGCTACATAAGCCGGGCCACTTCCCGATAGTCCTGTCACTGCATCTATTAATACTTCGGAAACTTCGACAACTTCACCCACCGCAGAAAAAATTTGTTGGGCTATTTGGAGGTGCTTGAGAGTGGTATACGCACCCGCACAAATCGCTGTAATTCCTGCTCCCACTGTTGCCGGAGTGTTGGGCATCGCTCTAATGACTGGCGATTGGGGAAAAGCTGCTTCTAGTTGACTTAAAGGTATACCTGCTAGGATGGAGATGAATAAAGGCGAGTGTGCTGTTGGGATCACATCTGCCAATTCTTGAGCGATCGCACTAAATACTTGTGGTTTCACAGCCAAAAATATCACTTCTTGGGCTTGCGCGAATACCACCCGATTGTCTGCTGTTACAGCCACGTCATACTGCTGCTGTAAAACATCTTGGCGTAGAGATAGTGGTTCGCTGACTATGACTTCGGATGGCTGATAAATACCACTCACAATCAAACGGGATAACAGCGCTTCTCCCATTACCCCACCACCAATTAAGCCAAATTTTGTAGTCATTTGTCATTTGTTATTTGTCATTTGTCCTTTGTCATTTGTATCTCGACAAAGGACAAAACGCGAAGTCTGATCGCAGGTTTCCTCCGATCAGAACTTTGTAAGAGAGGACAAAGAACCAATAAGGTTTATTGTGCCATTCGATTGGCTTCATTACCCCAAGTTTGATTTGTGGAACTTGCAGGGCGTGCGGGGCGTGCTGGCGGTTGCGGTACTTCATGCAGAACTCCACCTTGAGTGCTAACTTGCACGCAGCTTGGTGTGAATAAGAAGATGCTCTCACCAATGCGCTCTTGATGTCCATCTAATGCGTATGTACCACCTGCTACAAAGTCTACCGCTCGCTGAGCTTGATCGGGATCCATTATTGTCAGGTTTAATACTACTGACTTACGCTCTCTCAAGGCTTGAATAGCCTGGGGCATTTCTTCAAAAGTGCGTGGCTCAAGGACTAAAACTTCCGAAATTCCGTTAATTGCTCCTGGCATACCGATAACATTCCCCATTGGCTTTGAACCTGCTGTTATATCATCCCCCATTGTAGGCACTGGCTCGCGCCAACGTCGATTTTGAGTTGGAGATTCTTGTGGTGTTTGTTGTAGATTGTTTTCTTGCTGATACAGATTTTGGTAGCCATCTGTATCTGCTTCTTCTTCGTAGTACTCGTATTCCACTGGCTCATTTAGACCGACAAAATCCCTGAGCTTGGAAAATATATTGTTCATCGTTTACTCTCCTAGTGCGAATAAATTTTACTGACTTGGCTAAAAATAAAAGCCAGTTTTGCTTGCTGCATGGGTTAATTACTCAGCAATTATACTGCCACTTGTAGCATTTATTACTTTTTGTGGGAGAACTAAGACTTGTGGGAATGTCTGTACAATACTTAGAAGTAATAATGAGTCAAGATTATATCCTAAGAATTGTTCAAAGGAAAGTTCCTTTCACCCTATTTTCCACTAGGAATTGCTTTTGTCAATACTATATCCTTTGTTATTTATTAAACCAGCTAATTAAAGAATGTTTGTCAAGAAAATTTTGGCTTTATGGATACTAAGATAAAACACGCAGAGGTGGGAACGTGAGGACGCAAGAATACGGAGATACGGTGACATATAAACGTGGAGATACGGAGAAAATATTTTTTCAACTCTCCGCATCCCCGCGTCTTTACTCCCCGTGTCAATCCTGATCCCTAAGTGATCGATTGACGGATTACTGTAGGCGATCGCCAAACAGGATGGTTCCCAATCTTACCATCGTCGCGCCTGCTTGCACTGCCAGTTGATAGTCACCAGACATCCCCATGGACAAATGCTGCATTTTGATGTTTGACCAGTTTTGTTCCTGAATTTCCTTTGCTAATTCTCGATTTCGAGCAAATACATCCAAAATTTCTGGATCATTCAATCCAGCAGGGGGAATTGTCATCAAACCCTGAATTTGTAAATTTTTGTATCGATTGAGTGTGCTTAAATCAGCTAAGAGTTCTGGCACACTCCAACCAGCCTTGTTGGGATCAAGGAGAAATTTTACTTGCAAGCAAACTTGAGGACTGACTCCTAGCTCTTGCGCCAATTGATTTAAGCGCTGTGCCAACTTTAGATTATCTACAGAGTGAATCCATTGGAATTGTTCAAGGGCTTTTTTAGCTTTATTACTTTGCAAGTGTCCAATGAAGTGCCAAGTAACATCCGGTAAGTCTTGTAACTCGGCTTGTTTGATGGCAGCTTCTTGGATGCGACTTTCACCAAAATCACGAATTCCTGCGGCATAGGCAGATCTGACGATCTGTGCAGGAACTTGTTTGGTGACAGCAATTAATCGGACTGAAGTAGGAAGTGAGGAACGAATCGTAGCAATACGCTCGCTGATCGAACTGCTCATTGGAAGGTGCGTTGGAAAACACTCTGAAGCTGATCGTACTCCTGGTATTGTCCATTGCGACGCAGGGTACGCAAGCGATTTTCCAGCATCATTCGAGCCTCAGTACGACCTATAGGCTGAAATTTAATCCCTTTAACGTCATTTGCCACCAAAAAAAATAAACGCTGAGCATAGAGAGTTGTAAATAGATCTTGGTTCTCATCAACCATACAGATCCTGTAGAGCAAACCCCAAGTTGGATGATTTATGTAAGTTTCTAAGTTTTCTGGATTCATTTATTAGTCAAGGTGGGAGTATGTATATATTTTTTCGCCGTTCAGTACAAGCATTCAGACGATATTACCTTCCTTTCGTCAGAATATTTGCTTGAGGTGCGAAATTAACGAACGGTTATCGGTGAAGAAGGGAATTCGTAATTCGTAATTCGTGAGGGAGTCGGAGTCTTGGCGGTTCCCGTCGAGTCCGTTAGCGCTAGCGTTAGCGACGAAGGAGCGTCACTCCCGAACCCGAAGGGTAATTCGTAATTATTTATTCTTCTCCTGTTCTCCGTTCCCTGCTCCCTGTTCCCTCTTCAATGTGTTAATTGCGGCTATAAAAACCTTGATCCAACTCCTGAAGGGCAGATGAAGCCGATAGTGGCAAAGGAGAACAGGACAGATACAAAAGAGGCGATCGCGCAGCGCCTTTGGTGAGAGCAGAAAAATAGAAGATTTTCTCTAATCGGTACTTCATTTTGCTGCTAATTCCGTTTGGGCGATCGCAATTATACTTTGGCAACTTATGCTCAAGAGATAGTCAGAACAAGATATAGAACAGTTCCTACCCTCTTGTGGAAGTTTTGCACGGTAAAGGAAAGCACCCTTGGTAGTTCCCATCGATAAAAGCCAAATCTCCGGCTTTCCTCCATACTGCCACAACTATCGCTTTATGGAGCAAAATAGACTGAGGATTGGGGAGTGGGGAGTGGGGAGTGGGGAGTGGGGAGTGGGGAGTGGGGAGTG
>NZ_JCACKM010000151.1:0-16432 GCF_059505385.1 Desmonostoc vinosum | reverse complement strand
CGTCCCCGCGTCCCCGCGTCCCCGCGTCCCCGCGTCCCCGCGTCCCCGCGTCCCCTCTCCCCGCGTCCCCGTGTTCTCCCCTCTCCCCTTCTCTTTAACGGCTTTAGCTAAGGCGCAATCGTCAATTAGGGTTTGGCGAATGGTTTGGATACCGCCAATTTGCTCTAAAGCGTCTTTGCGAATGAGGATACAACCACCAGCAGCAGCGGCGATGGGATTATTTGGGTTATTGACCCAACGAAAAGGATAGAGTTTTTGGAAGAAAAAGACGAAAGCTGGAATTAACAGTTTTTCCCAAAAGCTTTCGCAGCGTAAACGTACCATTACAGACACCAAATCCAAATCTTCTTGTATGGCCTTAGCAACTAAACGGCGGAGATTACTAATATCATGTTCAATATCTGCATCCGTGAGAAAGAAATATTCAGGTGCTGGTAGAGATTCTGTAGCCGTTTTAATACCTTGTTCAACTGCCCAGAGTTTACCACTCCAACCGCTAGGTAGAGTTTCGCCAGAGATAATATGCAATTGCTGGGATTTATCTATAGCGTAAGCAACACCCTCTGCACAAGCCGCTGTACCATCTGTACTGCGATCATCTACTAAGAGTACGTTGAGAGTACCAGGATAGTCTTGGAGTAGGAGCGATCGCAAGGTAATTGGTAATAAATCAGCCTCATCTCGAGCCGGAATGATTGCACAAACAGTAGGAAATGATTGCGTAGAGATATTGAATGTAGTATTTCTCGATTCTAATTGCTGGTCTGTTCGCCAAAACTGCCCCCAAAAACTCAATAATCCCAACCAAATTATTAAAGATAAAAGCGTCAGTCCTAATATAATCGCAGCCATAGTGTTGTTTTAATTCAAAATGGGGAGTGGGGAGTGGGGAGTAGTGAATGGGAGATATGTGGTTATCTTTCTCCCTCATCTCCCTCATCTCCTGTTCCCTGTTCCCTTATTCACGGTAATAGTGTACTTAATAACTAGGTGTTGAGGTTGGACAATATTTGATGCAAAGACAAAATAGGGTAGAAGTCAATCAAATCGCAGCCGCGATCGCAGCTAGCCAAAAGTATTTGCTTTCGATTCAATATCCAACTGGGTATTGGTGGGCAGAGTTAGAATCTAATGTCACTATTACTGCTGAAGCTGTTTTGCTGCATAAAATTTGGGGAACAGACCAAGTAAGACCACTGCATAAGGTTGAAGCATATCTGCGTCAACAGCAACGGCAGCATGGAGGCTGGGAGCTTTTTTATGGGGATGGCGGAGAACTGAGTACCTCAGTGGAAGCTTACACGGCTTTAAAGTTACTGGGTGTACCAGCAACAGATCCAGCAATGATCCAGGCACGGTCTTTTATTCTCCAACGAGGCGGTATCAGCAAAACTCGGATTTTTACTAAGCTGCACCTAGCCTTAATTGGCTGCTACAGTTGGCGTGGTGTGCCTTCGTTACCGCCTTGGTTGATGTTTTTGCCTCCAGCTTTCCCAATCAATATTTATGAAATGTCGAGTTGGGCTAGATCTAGTACTGTACCATTGCTGATTGTCTGCGATCGCAAACCTGTTTTTCCCATTAATCCAGCTATCAATTTAGATGAACTATACAGAGAAGGTATAGATCAAGTCCAGTTTGAGTTACCCCGCAGTGGCGATTGGACAGATTTATTTCTTACCCTCGATCAAGGGTTCAAGTTGGCAGAAAGCCTCAATTTAGTACCTTGGCGTCAAGAAGGCATCAAAGCAGCAGAAAAATGGATTTTAGAACGGCAAGAAGCTACAGGCGACTGGGGTGGCATTATTCCGGCCATGTTAAATTCCATGCTGGCTTTGCGATGTCTAGGTTATGACTCAAATGACCCGATTGTGGTGCGGGGTTTGCAGGCAATTGATAATTTTGCCATAGAAACAGCAGATACCTACCGAGTCCAAGCTTGTGTTTCACCAATTTGGGATACAGCTTGGGTAATACGTGCCTTAATTGATTCTGGGTTAGCACCAGATCATCCGGTAGTAGTGCAGGCTGGAGAATGGTTGCTGCAAAAGCAAATCCTTGATTACGGAGATTGGGCTGTCAAAAATCGCCAGGGAAAACCGGGGGCTTGGGCGTTTGAGTTTGATAACCGCTTCTACCCAGATGTCGATGATACTGCTGTGGTGGTGATGGCTTTACATGCAGCAAAACTCCCTAATGAACAATTAAAACAGGCTGCGTGCGATCGCGCCCTCAATTGGGTTGCTTCGATGCAGTGCCAACCAGGCGGTTGGGCAGCTTTTGATCTAGATAATAATCAAGATTGGCTTAACTCCATTCCCTATGGAGATTTGAAAGCCATGATCGACCCCAACACCGCAGATGTGACAGCTAGAGTGCTGGAAATGCTAGGTGCTTGCAACATGTCTATTGATGGTCAAAACCTCCAACGGGCGCTTACTTATCTGCTAAACGAGCAAGAAAATCAGGGCTGCTGGTATGGACGTTGGGGTGTAAATTATATTTACGGTACGAGCGGAGTTTTATCAGCCTTGGCTTTGATTACACCGCAAAAACACCGACTCAACATAGAAAGGGGAGCAACTTGGTTAGTTGAATGTCAAAATGCTGATGGGGGTTGGGGTGAGACTTGCGCTAGCTACAATGACCCCAGCCTCAAAGGTAAAGGACATAGTACAGCATCTCAAACAGCTTGGGCTGTAATTGGATTAATCGCGGCAGGTGAGGCAACTGGCAAATTAGCCCTCGATGCGATCGAACGGGGAATTAACTACCTTGTCGCAACACAACAACCAAATGGCACTTGGTACGAAGCAGAATTTACAGGTACTGGCTTTCCTGGCCATTTTTATATTAAGTATCATCTCTATCAACAATACTTTCCTTTAATTGCGCTAGGTCGATATCAAGCGTTTAAAGGGAATAGGTAACCCACATTTAAAATCGGACGTTGCAATCAGTGGAGATTTAAATTCTCTACTGATCGTAGAGAATCAAATTTTAAATTTAGTTGAGTTTTTATCCTTGAATTACGAATTAGTATTCATCACTTGGAGAAATGATGTAAAACAAAATTACGTAAAACAATATTAAGTAAAACAACACTCTAATCATCTGGATAATTTAGGTAAAATAGAATATATAACAAATTCAATGCCATGAGTTTTTAGGAGCAGCTACAACTGAATAAAAACCATAATCTTTGTATATTATGAGCAACAAGTTTTTTGTAGTTTTAGTTCAGATAAGCGATAAGCTAAAAAACATCTAAATTACATAATCAAATTAAATAAAACTCTTGTGGGGTGGGCATCTTGCCTGCCCTAATTATGCAAATTATATGTGAAACAGCTTACTCCGCTTGATAAGTAAAGTCCGCAAAAGCGGACTAAACTAAGGTATGACCGTTTATCACCTTGATTGGCGACAATCATATCAATACATCAAATGTATTGATACAACATATTTATTGTTAATAATTTTTTGAGAAAAAACAAGCATTTAAAACTAATTTACTTGACCAAAATCCGGGAGTTATATCTTTTAATTTAAATAACTGAAAGCTGAAAAAATAAAAATTGCATCAGGAAAGTGATTTTAAACGATTAAATAATTTTAAATTATCTCAATTTAATAGATTTTATACAGCAGACCGTAGTTAAATAATGTACAATTTTTCAGAACAAAGTCATATAAAAAAGGACTTTTAACCCTGTTCCCTGCTCTAGTTATTCTTTGGATATAATTCAAATACTTATGTCTTGCAAACTTGAAAATTGTCACCTAAAAATAGGGTCTAAAGCCTTGTTCTTGCTTCAGCACTAGGGTAAGTTTCACGTTTGGTTTTAATTTACTTTGGTGCGATCGCAATCCGAAAACCCACTGCCACAAATTTTAACAAAAATTAATATTAACATAACTTTATAACTTTTTGATGTTATTTAAACATCAAAACTGTATTATTTTATTCAGAGTTGGGTAAAAACTTACTACTGACAACAAAACTTACTTAGTTATTAGCTATACTTCTGCGATTATTCTATGAAAAAATTGTCAGAAAAGTTTGTTGTAGGCGGTTTTAGCTTAGCATTAGTGTTGCTGTGCAGTGCTGGAGCAGTTTCCTATTTGAGTATTCAAAGATTGGCACAAGAAAAGCAATGGGTGATTCATACTCATCAAGTTTTGGAAAGCCTAGATCATATGTACATTGGTCTCAGTAATGCAGAAAGCGCACAAAGTAGTTATATTCTCACAGGAAAATTAAATCACCAAAGAATATATTTTGAAGGAAAGCAAAAAGTATACCAAGAGATTCAAGCTCTACGCACATTAACTATTGATAATTATCATCAACAAAATCGACTAAATACACTTCAGCCTCTAATTGTTCAGCAATTTGCCTTGCTAGAGCAGTCAATCAAATTGTTTGAGCAAACAGGTTTAGCCAAGCTAAGTCAAATAACTATCAGCGAGCAAGGTATAACAATACGGCAACAAATCCAGGCAATTAGGCAAACAATGGATGATGAAGAACAAGCTCTATTACAAGAGCGGACAGCATCAACAGATACTCGTTTTTATCAAATCATCATTGTGATCAGTCTGGTGTATGTGTTGAGTTTCGTCTTGCTGATGATGGTTTACTTATTGCTGCAAAAGCAAATTCGCATTAACAAAGCTTTATCTCAAGAAGCTATTCGTTTGGAACAGCAAGCTGCAAAAGCAAAACTGGCAGATATTCTAGAGACTATCACAGACGCCTTTGTGGCTCTTGATTGTGACTCATGCTACACCTATGTCAATCAAAAGGCAGGACAGCTCTTAAATCGTCGTCCCGAAGACATGATTGGTAAAAATATTTGGGAATTATTTCCTGAAGCTGTAGGAGAGCAGTTTTATCAATCCTATTGTCAAGCTGTAGCAAAACAACAAGTTATTCGGATAGAAGCGTATTATTCTACTTGGGAGCGCTGGTTTGAAAATTGCTTTTATCCTTCAAGTGAAGGACTGTCAATTTTCTTTCAAGACATCACCTCAAGCAAACTTGCAGAAATTGCTTTAGAAGAGAATGAAAGACGCTACCGTTCTTTGGTAGTTGCTACCTCTCAAGCTGTTTGGATAGCTGATGCTAGCGGAATGCCAAGAGATTTTGATTCTTGGAAAACTTTGACTGGACAAAGTGATGGAGAAATCCAGGGGCGAGGATGGTTAGATGCAATTCATCCCCAAGAGCAAAACTTGACAAAGTTGTTATGGACGGAAGCGCTAGCAACCAAAAATCTCTATCAAGCCGAGCATCGCGTGCGGGTTGCTGATGGTAGTTATCGATTTTTTGCGGCGCGTGCAGTTCCTGTGTTTGATGCCAATCATGAGATTCAAGAATGGGTGGGCACTTATACCGATATTACAGACCGCAAACTGGCAGAGCAAGCGCTCAAACAGACCAAGGTAGAATTAGAAATTAAAGTTCATGAACGAACAGCAGAATTACAAAAGCTGAATGAGGAACTGAAACGTTCTAACCAAGAGTTAGAGCAGTTTGCTTATGTAGCTTCTCACGATTTACAAGAACCATTAAGAGCTGTGACGGGCTACACCCAACTATTAGAGCAAGAATATCGACATAAATTGGACGATTCTGCTCAAGAATACTTTGCTTACATTGTTGATGGGGCGAAGCGAATGCAGCGGTTGATTCAAGATTTGTTAGCTTATTCCCGCGTGGGAACTCGCGGTCAACAATTTACTAGTGTTGACTGCAATAGCGCCCTTAACTCGGCTCTTAGTAATTTACATGTGGCGATCGCAGAAAGTCAAGCCATCATCACTCATGAACCTTTACCAAAGCTATTTGCAGACAAAACCCAATTAGTGCAGTTATTCCAAAATCTCATTGGCAACGCCATCAAGTTTTGCCGAGAAACACCCCAAATACATATTGGTGTCGTTAAAGGTGATGGCAAGAATAGCTGTGATTTGTTGGTAAGTACTCGCTTAAAAAGCTCAATTCTCCATCAATACGAACACTCCTACACCCCTTGTGAAAACGAATGGTTGTTTTGGGTACAGGACAATGGCATTGGCATTAAACCCCAGTATCTTGAGCGGATTTTTGATGTTTTTCGTCGCCTGCATACTCGTCGAGAGTTTTCTGGCACTGGTATTGGTCTTGCTATCTGCAAAAAAATTGTGGAACGTCACGGTGGTCGAATTTGGGCTGAGTCACAGCCAACTGTCGGAACAATATTTTATTTAACCTTAAATCACAATTAAGCTACCTTATTAGAGTGTTCCTTATATACGCTTAATAACTGTATGGTTAACAATCAGGCACTTCGACACATTGAAATTTTGCTAGTTGAGGACTCTCCTAGCGATGCTAACCTCACAATTAAAGGTTTCTCGAATGCCAAAATTGCCAATAACTTGCATTGGGCAGAAGATGGCGAAACTGCTATAGAATATCTGCGACAGCAGGGAGAGTTTACGAGTGCCCCTCGTACAGACTTAGTATTACTTGACTTAAACCTCCCTGGTATGGATGGGCGTGAAGTATTAACAGAAATCAAATCAGACCCAAATCTCAAGCTAATTCCTGTTGTCATATTAACCACTTCAACCGATGAGCAAGACATATTACGCTCTTATAATCTCAATGCTAATTGCTACGTTACAAAACCTATCGATGTCTACCAATTTATCCAGGTTGTGCAATTAATTAAAGACTTTTGGTTGGTAGCAGCAAAACTACCGCCAGAACAACTCAATTGGTAAGGATTCAGGTGTTTAAAACCCATTCACAAAGCCAGTTTCAAAATTGAGTTTCGCTTATTAACATACCTTTAGTCGCAATAAGGCCAAAAATATGGTCGTTACCCAATTCTTATTGAGAATATAAATTTGTGACTAATCCCCGGAAACCTTTATCAACAATATCTCGTAGAGATTTTGGTATGACCTGAATCCTTGCCTCAATTGAGAAAGGTTTATTTAGTGCTAAAGCGCAACTACAAACATTTAAATTGTATCTTTGCTTCTTTCTAGGAACCCGAATTATGCAACTTAAAAATACATCAGCTTATGGAGAAAGCAAATATTCATATTCTATTGGTAGAAGATAGTCCTTCTGATGCTCATCTGCTACTGCATATTTTTTTACGTGCAGATCAACAAGAGTGGCGAATGTCACATGTAGAACAGTTATCTGAGGCAATAGATGCCAGTAAGGAAAACTCTACACTCACATTTGATAACGACATCAAAACTCAAGAAAAATGCAGATTCGATCTCATCTTGTTAGATTTGAGTCTCCCAGACTCCATAGGATTAGATACCTTAAAAGAATATCGGTCAGCTGTGCCCGATATCCCAGTTGTGGTATTGACAGGTCTTGATGATGAAGATGTCGCATTGCAAGCATTAGCACAAGGCGCACAAGACTACCTCGTCAAAGATCAAATAACAATACAACGGCTAGTACGTGCAATTCGCTATGCTATTGAACGGGGTGAAATTCTCAACCAACTAAGAGAAAGTGAAGAACGCAGTCGTCGGGCACTAGCAAAAGAACAAGAACTCAACGAGTTAAAGTCGAACTTTGTCGCCATGGTTTCCCACGAATTCCGCAGTCCCATGACTACAATTCAGACATCTATAGATATCCTCGAATATAACAACGATAAACTAACTGATGAAAGGCGGACTAAATGCTTTGATCGAATTCAAAATGCTATCAATCAAATGGTTCAGCTTTTAGATGAGATATTGTTTTTGAGTCAAACTGAAGTAGATAAATTAGAATATAAACCTCAACCCATAAATTTAGAATATTTCTGTAGCGAACTCACAGATATTATGCAAATGAGTTTCAGCAGCCAGCACAATATTATTTTTACCTCTCAAGGAGAATGTAGCTATGCTCAAATGGATGAAGATTTGCTAAATTGCATCCTGACGAATTTGCTTTCTAATGCTATTAAATATTCTTCTCTAAATAGCACTATTTGGTTTAATTTAACTTGCCACAATAGCATGGCAATTTTTCAGATCAAAGACCAAGGAATTGGTATTCCTCTCAAAGATCAATCTCGTCTGTTTCAAACTTTTTACCGTGCTAGCAATGTCGGTGGAATTCAAGGAACAGGATTAGGGCTATCGATTGTGCAAAAGTGTTTGAGTCTGCATGGTGGTGAGATTCAAATCGAAACTGAGCAAAATGTTGGCACGACTGTTACAGTTACACTGCCATTACACTGTAGGACGACTAAACAAATTAAAAGTTAAAAGCGAGAAGAACATTAATTTTTAATTTTTAAAGTAATTGTAAATATACTACCTTCTCCTAGACGCGATCGCACTGTGACGCTACCACCCATACCCTCAACAAGGGTTTTGACAATCGATAACCCCAAACCACAACCCCCTTGAGAACTGGTGCGGGCTTCATCTACACGATAAAATCTTTCAAAAATGCGAGCTTGATGTTGTAAGGGAATGCCATACCCTTGATCACAAACTTGAATAATAGCTTCTTCACCTTGTTGGTTTAACTTTAAAACTATCGGTGTTTCGGCATCAGAATATTTAACAGCATTATCAATCAAATTGAGCAATACTTGTCTGAGGCGATTGTAGTCTGCTATCACTTCAATTGATTGATTTGTTGACTCAATTGTCATTGTGCGATCGCAATATCGATCAGCCATACTTACAACTTCTGTAACTAAGTCATTCAGCAAGCATGATTCCATGCGAAAATGTAAATAACCACTGTCGGCTCTAGCTAAATCTAGCAAATCCTGTAAAAGACGGATAGTACGTTCTGCTTCTGAGGCAGCTGTTTCTAAAGCCTCTTTTTGCATTTCTGTTAAGTTATTTTGTCGTCGTAATACACTTTGCAAGTAACCATGTACTATTGTCAAAGGTGTACGTAACTCGTGAGAAACATTGCTCACAAATTGTCGCTCTTGCTCCCAAGCTTGAGAGAGGCGAGATAACATCATATTAAAGGTTTGAGCTAGTTGTTTGACTTCGGTTGGTGCATGATCAAGATATAATTTTGCTTCTGGTAAATCGCTGGCAGAAATAACTTCTGTCATTTGACTTAGCTGACGCAGAGGCTGTAAAGAACGTTTAATATAAAATGCGATCGCAGCTGAAAGTGCAGTGATTACCAAAATACTAGCAATACCGATATTTTGTACCAGCACCGTAAACATTTTCTGTTCGCGGGTAACATCCTGTACCACGAAAAGCTTTCCCAGGGTTTGACCTTTGACTGATATCGTACCACCACACCAAATAAAGTAACGTTGATTGATTTGATTGATTTGGGGTTTACTTGACATTTCAGTTAAAGAAATTAACTCCGTAGCTGTTGCACGAGATAGCAGATTCCAGTTAGGAGATTTTGCCAAGATTTTCTGATCTTGACCTTTTACCCATAAAAACGTATTTGGAGTTGTTAAGTTATTAATCGCTTTTTGTAAGACAATTTCTGGTGGTATAATTTCACTATAGAGTTGCACATCACGCGGTAAGCGATCGGCAATTTGTTGAATATAATATTTATGACTATTAATTAAAATTTGCTGCATTCTCCAACTCGTCCAAATAGCGAGACTACCTAATCCTAAAGTTGAGAACGCAGCAATACCAATTGTCAGGCGTAACCTTAATGAAAAAAAGTCTATTTTGGGTAAAACATTGCTAATTTGATTCACTTTGGTGCTTGGGGATTTGGTGCTAGACAAGTTTTATTCACAAAATCGCATTGATAAACATAAGATTCTTGCCAACTCAAAGGAATTTCTAATAAATCCCGTGTTCCTGTCATACCTTGACCAATAAATAATAACAAAGCAATACAGTTTAAAATTGTATGAATAGTTCGCCAGCGATGAGTTCTATCCTGGTAAATATCTTGAACGATCGCCAATGAAAAAATCATCAGCAATGCTGCGGCAATCCCAATATAGTAATGAGACCAATACCATTCATTGGTACGACGAAAAACTCCATCTTGACAACCTAGGATTACTACACCTGCCCCGGTTAAAGTAGCAAAAACTGCTCGCCATAAACGTTGCTTTGCCCGATAAAGTAAAACCAAAGAGGCGATAGTTGCAGCAAACATCAACAAAATAAAAACCACTTGAAAAGGTACTTTATTCCATAATTGATTTTTGAGAATATTTTTACCAATTGGATAGGCCAAACCTAGCAAAACTAATCCCACAACTGCACCTGTTAACCATTGACCTAAATTTCTATGTTCTGTACCCACGATTGGAGGAATTTTACTTTTATTGCCGTCTGAAGTTTGCAAGCGTCGTTGGCGTGTTTGCCAAGCAAAGTTGACGACATTACCAATAAGTGGAAATACAAAAATAACTGCGATCGCCGGATGTAAAAGCCCCAAAAAATCTGCTAATTCCATACCACACCTGTTTTTTTATTGAACTTTAAACCTAGAATTAAAGTTTTTTATCTTAAAAATTCCTCATATTTCGACTTTGCTCAGTATTCGACTTCCCAATTCACTACTTCCCACTCAAAGGAGCATAGCCAAAGGTAGCATTAAATTTACGACACCAGACAGCTACTGAACGAAAATCTGTTACTTTCACATTATCAGGTATGGCATAACGTTGAGTACCACTTATTTTTTGTAGAGGTGCAACACTCACATAGTCTTTTTCCTTAATGCCATATATTGGTGGTGTATCAGAACGATGCAGAATTACAAATAAATCTGGGCCATTATCAGTTTTAAAACTCTCAGAAAACTCTAGATAGCGTTTTCCTTGTTCGGTAACAATACTGACAGTTCCTGTGGTGGGGTGTTCTCCATTCTTAAAGTTTCCAGGTTTGGCCGCTGGAGTCGCTACGGGTGTCTCTACGGGTGTTGTAGACTCTCCTGGAGTCTCTACAGAATTTGATTTTACCTCTGTTGTACATCCTATAGTTGCAATGCTGATGATCGCAATCATGGCTAAATGCTGTAACTTCATACTTTGAAAGTCCTCAAATTTATCTCTAATAACAATTTAAAACTTTGTGCGATCGCCAGAATTAATTTAGGCTGAGAATTTGTTTAATATTTGTCAAGAACGAATTTACGAAGAACTGGTTACGTAGATAAGTTAAGTAACTAATGCAGATTAACCTTCAGCAATCAGAATTCAGCATAAATTTTATACGACTAACAGATAAGTCAAAGAGGAGTGGGGCGTAGGGAAGAAACCTTTTGGGGATGTACTGATTTTTTTAAAAAATCAAATAGGATTCCTAGAATGGTCTGTTTCATAAATATAAGTCAGCACCTTGGTACTTCATATCAGAGGATTAAAGTCCTGACTACAAACGTATTTACTATCAAAATTAATGGTAAAGACTGCTACGTTTGTAGTGCTTTTAGGTGCGAGCAATAAATAGAATAAATGCTCTTTTCCCTACTCCCTACTCCCCACTCCCTACTCCCTACTCCTTAATTAAATAGTCTAATAGTTTATAAAAACTTATCACCCAAGTAAACAGTAGTATTATGTGCCATAAATTACATTAATTCAATTTTTATTTAAGGAAAATATTAATCATTAATTTTTTGTTACATTTTTTCAAAAAATACGTCACAATAATCAGATCAAATTTTTTGTTTTTCAGGAGGATTTCAGGTGCAGAAGCGCGAAATATCAGTATCAAAGTTCAGCTACCAAACCTTTAAAGCTTTTGTTCCTCAGCGAGTTATCCACTTGCGAATACCAACGCTGATTCTGTTGGGGATCATTTCTTTATTCAGCATTATCCTGGCGGGGTGGTTTGCCAAACAAGGCAGCATTAGTGAAATTTTCGCTCAAATCCATGCCTGGCAGCAACAGCCACCAATGTGGTTAGAACCTCCAAAAGTCACAGCTCAATATTTGCTGGCACCAACTGTGATACTGTTATTGGTTGTATATATAGTCATGAAGATTTCACCCCAACCTCGTGTTTGGTCGCATCGGTTGGTAGTGGGAATTTTAATTTTTCTCACCTTGCGATATTTTATTTGGCGATCGCTTTCTACCCTGAATGTTGCAGATCCTCTCAATGGATTATTTAGTCTAGGGTTGCTGTTTTTAGAAATCGTCATGCTAGTGGTGAATACCCTACAACTGTTTTTCATGTTGAATATCAAAGACCGTCAACGAGAAGCAGACGAAAAATCACTAGCTGTGATTCATGGCAGTTTTAACCCATCCGTTGATATTCTCATACCTACTTACAACGAACCAGAGTTTATTCTCAGACGGACGATTATTGGTTGTCAAGCTCTTGATTATGCCAATAAAAAAATTTATCTGCTTGATGACACTCAGCGACCAGAAATTAGAGATTTAGCAGCAGAATTGGGTTGTAAATATATAACTAGACTCGATAATAGTTATGCCAAAGCCGGAAATTTAAATCATGCACTTGCTAACACCAATAGTGAGTTAATTGTGGTTTTTGATGCTGATTTTATCCCGACAAAAAACTTTCTTACTCGTACTGTTGGCTTCTTTCAAAACGAAAAAATTGGTCTGGTACAGACGCCGCAAAACTTTTACAACACTGACCCCATAGCCCATAATCTAGGTTTAGAAAATCTTATTACCTCTGATGAGGAGATATTTTATCGACTAATCCAGCCGATGAAAGACGCAGCAGGTAGTGTAATTTGTTCTGGCACTTCCTTTGTTGTGCGGCGTAGCGCACTAGAAGCTAGTGGGGGTTTTGTGATCGATTCATTAAGTGAAGACTACTTTACAGGAATTCACTTGACTGCTCAAGGTCACAATGTAATTTATTTAAATGAAAAATTAAGCGCCGGCTTAGCAGCAGAAAATATTGCTGGTTATGTCACTCAACGTTTACGATGGGCGCGCGGTACACTACAAGGATTTTTTATCAAATCTAATCCTTTAACAATTCCAGGCTTGAGTATCTTTCAGAGACTAGCTCATTTTGAGGGATTTTTGGGTTGGTTTACTTGCATTTCTCGTGTTTATTTTCTGTTAATGCCACTAGCTTTTTCATTCTTGGGTGTGATTCCCATTAAAGCAACACTCAGAGAAATAGTATATTTTTGGTTGCCTTTTTCTTTAGTTAGCTTGACCACATATGCTTGGTTAAATAAACGCTCTCGCTCAGCTTTTTTATCAGATATTTACTTTCTTGTCATCTGCTTTCCTTTAGCGTTTACTGTTATCCAAGTCATGCTTAATCCCTTCTCCAAAGGATTTAAAGTCACACCCAAAGGTATAGCTACTAATCGCTATCATTTCAACTGGAAATTGGCATTACCTCTAATTATCTTGTTTATTTCTACAACTGTGAGTTTGTGGCTAAATTTAAGTTTTTGGATGACTACAAGAAACCCAGAAATTGCTGAGCAAATCAAAGGAATAAGTTTGGGTTGGGTATGGAGTGCCTACAATTTAATGATGATTTGCATTGCTTTATTAAGCTTAATAGATGCGCCTAGAAAAGATATTTACGAGTGGTTTGATTTGCAGCGAGTTGTGCGTTTAAAAGTGGGCAAGCAAAATTTATGGGGTGTCACCACAATGATGTCTGAAGTAGGTGCAGAAATTGCTTTAACACAAATCCCCACCAGCAATTTATTAATCGATCAGTTAGTCAATATAGAACTTGTAGATGAAAACCTTCAATTATCCGGAGAGATTGTTCGGACTGGATTTAATGATGAATCCCCCACAGTGCGAGTTAGATTTGAATCAGTAAGCCTGAATCAACATCGCCGATTGATAGAAATGTTGTTTTGTCGTCCTGGGCAATGGAAACGTCAAGAGATACCAGGTGAATTTGGTTCATTTTTGTTACTATTTAAAATCTTACTCAAGCCACGAGTTTTGTTTAAGAGAAAAGGAGATATCAGTGCGATCGCAGTTTCTAAAGTTTAATCTGACTCCAGATCATGTTAGCCTAGCCAACTTTTCTGAAGTTTGATGTAACTCAACGGGAATCCTAAGAAGTAGATTTACAATGTGCTGATTCTACTAGAGTCAGCACACTAGATATTCTCACTTCATGGAGACACCAATGTTTAAAGCCGCTGTTGGTCATAGTATCGATCCTGATTCACTAAGCGCGATCGTAGAAGTTATCGAACAATGCAGACTGTCTCTTGGCAACCAAACGCCTCAAGCTGGAGTTTTATTTGCAGCGATCGATTTTGACCATGGGCTAATTTTACAGTATATTCAAGATGCTTTTGCTGGGATTGAGTTGATTGGTGGCACAACTAACGGAGAAATCTCATCATGCATGGGTTTTCAGCAAGACTCCCTCACCTTGATGGTGTTCGCCTCAGACGAGGTAGAGATTAGAGCTGGACTAGGGCGGGGTGTATCCAAAAATCCGATGTTGGTTGCTCAACAAGCGGTGGAAATGGCAAAAACAAAAAGTTCAATTCAGCCACAATTGTGTTTAACTTTTCCAGATAGCCTAACCAGCAATGGGGTTGTGATTCTAGCAGGCTTAAAGCAGAGTCTTGGAGAGCAAATCCCCATCATTGGTGGCATGACAGCGGATGATGCCACTTTTACTCAGACTTATCAATTTTTCCAGAATGAAGTTTTAAGCGATTCTGTTCCAGTACTACTGTTTTGTGGAAAGATACGATTTTCTTATGGAGTTGCGAGTGGTTGGATTCCCATCGGCAAACGCAGCCGCGTGACTAAAGTCAGTGGTAATGTCGTTTATGAAATCGATGGACAACGCGCCCTAGATTTTTATCAGCACTATTTGGGAGTTGAAAAGTTTACTGTTAACTATGCCATTCATGCATTGGCGGTGTTTGAAGATGATGAGCATTTTTATATGCGGGCTCCGAATAGTTATGATCCGCATTCTGGTAGCGTGACTTTTTTCTCAGACATTCCTGAGCAGGCGATCGTTCAGATTACAGATGCATCCCGCGAAAATATTTTACTAGCCTCTGAGGCATCTTTGCGAGATGCCTTAGCCAATTTCTCTGACGCGAACCCCATAGCAGCTTTATTAATTTCTTGTGCAGCCCGGCGGCGAATTCTCGGAACATTTGCCAGTGAAGAGTATCAGCTTTTCAAAAAGCATTTGCCAAAGACATTGCCCTGCTGTGGTTTCTATGCCTATGGTGAAATTGCTCCTTTAATAGACAAAGGACAAACCCAATTTCATAACAAAACATTTGTCACACTACTGATGGGAACCAATTAAGGCATTATGGATAATGCAAATAACTCCAAAATCAACAAAGAGCTAGAAAAAACCAATCGCATTCTCCAAAAAAAGCTAGAACGTTGTGAGACAGAACGCAGACAGTTAGAAACCGATATTGCAGGTAAAGAATTTTTACTGAAGCAAGTCATTAGTGAACTAGAGAGTTCACGAGAAGCGTTAGAACAGAGAAGCCAAGAGTTAGAAATTACTTTGCAAAATTTGCAAACTATGCAGGTACAGATGATTCAAAGCGAAAAGATGTCTGCTTTGGGGCAGATGGTAGCTGGAGTTGCTCATGAGATTAATAATCCTGTGAACTTCATTCACGGAAACCTCAGTCACTTGGCACAATATAACCAAGATATCTGGCATTTAATTCGGCTTTATCATCAGCACTTCCCGAATCCGCCACTAGAAATTAAGACTCTACAAGATGCGATCGATATAGAATTTCTCCAAGAAGACTTGAGTAAGATACTCTACTCAATGAATGTTGGGACTCAGCGAATTCAAGAAATTGTCTTGTCATTACGCAATTTTTCTCGCTTAGATGAAGCTGAGTTTAAACCAGTCAATATCCACGAAGGAATTGACAGCACACTTTTAATTTTGCAGTATCGTTTGCAAACTACATTAGTTCAGCCAGAAATTTTAGTTGTGCGAGAGTATGGGGCACTACCCAATGTTGAATGTTTTGCAGGACAATTGAACCAAGTTTTTATGAATCTCTTGGTAAATGCTATTGATGCTTTAGAAGATTCTGTGGTGAATAGCAAAATGACTAATAATCCCCAAATTACAATTTGTACATCAGTGGTTGAACATTTGGTAGAAATTGCGATCGCCGACAACGGAGTTGGGATACCAGAACACATTCAACAGCAAATTTTTAATCCCTTCTTTACCACTAAACCGATTGGCAAAGGCACAGGAATGGGATTATCAATTAGCTATCAAATTATTTGTGAAAAACATGGTGGGAGTCTCAACTGTTTCTCGACAGTCGGTCAAGGAACAAAATTTGTTATCCAAATTCCTATTCAACATAAATAAATTTTCTGTCATCGATAATTGGTAATTCAAATATTAAAGCAGATTAGCTGATCAACTTTCCCTGTCCCCTATCCCCTTTCATATCATGTCCGGCTAATCACTTATCATAAAAATTTCTCCCTTGTCCCCCTTC
>NZ_JCACKM010000150.1:0-16635 GCF_059505385.1 Desmonostoc vinosum | reverse complement strand
TGCCTTCTGCCCTCTGCCTGACCCCAACCTAGATCACCAAAAGTTGCCAAGACCCTTAATGTGAGCCAACAATTTTCTTGTTTGCAAGCCGGAGCGTTTATGTTTGCGAGCCGCAAGTGTGATTCGTTCTGCCGAAAGGATATGCAGACGGAGGCACGGTGACTTGGATTGTAGGGGTACAAGTAGCAATGTACACATCTAAAACGAGTTTTAAGACTACGGTGGAATGGAATGCTATCCCCTGGCGAAAGCTAGAAAGGAAAGTATTCAAGTTGCAAAAGCGTATCTACAAAGCCTCTCAGCGTGGTGATGTCAAAGCAGTTCGTCAACTTCAAAAAACGTTGTTGCACTCCTGATCAGCAAAGTGTTTGGCGGTTCGTAGGGTAACACAAGACAACCGAGGTAAGAAGACGGCAGGAGTGGATGGGTTGAAAAACTTGTCCCCAAAAGCACGTCTTATCTTAGTATATTCCCTGAAACTAGGTGAAAAAGCCGCTCCCACTCGAAGGATGTGGATACCAAAACCCGGTTCAAAGGGAGAAAAAAGACCCCTTTCTATACCCACTCTGTATGACCGCGCCTTGCAATCGCTAGTAAAACTAGCTCTGGAACCTGAATGGGAAGCTCTCTTCGAGCCAAACTCGTTCGGTTTTCGACCAGGAAGAAGCGCCCATGATGCGATTAAGGCAATATTCAACACTATTAAGTTCAAACCTAAATATGTGTTGGATGCCGATATTGCGAAATGTTTTGACAAAATTAATCACAAGGTTCTGCTGTCAAAATTAAATACATTCCCCACCATCCGCCGACAAATTCGTGCTTGATTGAAAGCGGGAGTGATTAATTTCTCTGAATATGCTTTCAGGGAAAAATCTGACAACATAACATCAATGGGTGTTCCACAAGGGAGTACGGTTTCGCCATTATTAGCGAATATAGCCCTTCATGGCATGGAAAATCGAATTAAACAAGTTGCTCTTACCTTACCCGGGTGTAAATCGGAGAATCGTAAAGCAATAAGCTTAATTAGATTCGCAGATGATTTTGTGATTCTGCATAAAGACCTTGCCGTTATCCAAAGATGTCAGCAGATTATGGCAGAGTGGTTAAACGAATTGGGCTAGAATTAAAACCAAGCAAAACCCATATTTCTCATACACAAAATATGTATGGAGGTAACGTTGGTTTCGACTTTTTGGGTTTCACTGTTCGACAATTTCCGGTAGGAAAATATCACAGTGGTAAAAGCTCAAACGGAAAATTACTTGGTTACAAAACTCTTATCACTCCAAGCAAAACAAAGCTGAAGACACACACGCAGAAGATAGGTAAATTGATTGATGGGCATAAATCAGTACCACAATCTGATTTATGCCCATCTGAACCCCGTCATCCGTGGATGGACAAACTACTACTCAGGTGTCGTCAGTAAACGCATATTTAATCAGGCTGATACAACTTTATTCAGCCAGCTAAAAGCATGGGCAGAACATCGTCACCCTAATAAATCTTCCCGATGGAGTTGTCAAAAGTATTGGCAAACCGTAGGGTCTGATAATTGGGTTTTTAACCCTGTTTTGTCAGTTTGGGAGAAGCCTATCGCTGAAAGCCTTTTGGAGCTTTAGTTTTAAGCTTTTGGTTATAAATTTTAGTTACTGTTAGAAAATAAAGGCTCAAAGCTAGATTGGATGAAAGTTTCAGAATCTTGCTTTGATTATTACTTTCCGAGAGTGACATAAAAGGGTTAAACCCCATAACCAGAAGATTCGCTTACTCAAGCACCGTGAAACTCCTATTGTGAGACACATACAAGTGCAAGGAATCCGTAGCCCATTTGATGGTGACTGGGTGTACTGGAGTTCCAGAATGGGTAAACATCCTGAAGCGCCAACAAGGGTGGCAACACTTTTGAAGATACAAAAAGGAAAGTGTACTCATTGTGGACTGTTTTTTCGCCATGAAGACTTGATGGAAATCGACCATAAAATCCCCCGCTCCCAAGGCGGTAAGGATAGTTATGACAACCTTCAATTACTTCATGGACATTGCCATGATGCTAAAACAGCAACCGATAAAGTTGCTGTTACAGTTCCAGAAATAGATGAGGATTATCTCAACTGTAATCCCTTTTAACTTGGAATTTATAGGTGTGTTTGTCAAGCACCAAATCATCGAGGAGCCGTGTGAAGTTAACGTTTCATGCACGGTTTTGTAGCCGAGTCAGGAGGGTGACTTCCTGGCTTAGGCACCCATGTAATTGGGCGTTCGCATGACGAATGCCCAACAACTAGAGATAAGGCAATGAGTCGATGAATACACATTCCATTGAAATACTTCGTGAACGCTGGACATTAGCCGGGAAAAAAGCTTTGATTACTGGTGCTACCAAAGGAATTGGATTAGCGATCGCCCAGGAATTTCTGGCGCTGGGCGCAGAAGTTATGATTGTAGCTCGCAATGCAGCAGCAACTTGAACTGTGGAATCAACCCGGCTCCCATACTCATGGAATTGCTGCTGATGTCACAAAACCAGGAGAACGCCAGACAATCTTTGAGCGGGTTGTTCAAGAAATGGGTGGATTAGATTTGCTGATCAACAACGTAGGGACAAACATCCGAAAGCAAGCCATAGACTATACCTCAGATGAATACGAGTCAGTTTTTCAGACCAATCTGACTTCAGTGTTTGAACTGTGTCGCCTCATGTATCCATTGTTGAAAACAAGTGGTAACGGCAGCATTGTCAACATCGGTTCTGTGGCTGGCTTAGTTGCTATTCGGACTGGCGCTCCTTACGGAATGACCAAAGCCGCACTTGTGCAACTCACTCGCGCTCTGGCAGTTGAATGGGCAAACGATGGCATTCGAGTTAATACGATTGCTCCCTGGTTTATCCCTGTTTTGTCAGTTTGGGAGAAGCCTATCGCTGAAAGCCTTTTGGAGCTTTAGTTTTAAGCTTTTGGTTATAAATTTTAGTTACTGTTAGAAAATAAAGGCTCAAAGCTAGATTGGATGAAAGTTTCAGAATCTTGCTTTGATTATTACTTTCCGAGAGTGACATAAAAGGGTTATTCGCACCCCATTAACAGAACCTTTATTAGGTAATCCAGAGACGTTAGCTGCAATCCTCGCACAAACTCCCATGAAACGAGTTGGAGAACCCCAAGAAATTGCTGGCTTGGCTGCATTTCTCTGTACACCCGCCGCATCATACATGACGGGACAATGTATAGCTGTAGATGGGGGCTTTTCAGCATTTGGCTTTTGAGCATCGTCTGCAAAACCAACACTTTTGACTTCAACCATAACCTGTCAGACGTACCTTTACCGATGAATTAGCGGGCTAACGGCAAAGTTGTGACGACGCATCGCAGACTTTAGCATATATAGAGCAAGATAAATCATGCTGCACAAATGTCTGATATTGGGGCTAATGGCATTGACTGCTGCTCCTGGATGGGCGATCGCTCAGTCTTTCAATTCGACCAGCCAACGCTCGCGCGAGGTTCTGCACCACTTGATTTCAAGGGACGCTATCTCGTTTCGATTTCCGATGCAGATATGTTGGCATCGGCGTATGTAGATGGTCGGCTGGGTGCGCGAGAAGGGCAAGATACGATGCTCTTACGAGCGCGATACTCACTTGCAGAAATATTGTTAGCTTTGGCAACTGCACAATTATGTTCAGTGTTCAAAACAGAGGCGGCATCAGCAAGGCGTTTTTAGCATCAACATCATCTCACTGCCCATTGGTACGATGGTATTGCCCATCTCTAGTAATAGCGATCGCAACTCAGATCGAAGATTATTAATCAACTGGTGACGCTGGGCTAGAATTTGGCAGTATGCATCTAGAGCATAATCCTTCTCAACTCCCCGTTTCCCGATCAATTCGCAGCAAGAAAGCGGCAACTTCGTTAGTTTGTAGTAATTGCTCTTTGAGCTTAGTAGCGTTAGTTTCCTTGTAGCCGAAGGAGGGACGAGGGGCAACCCAGATGTGGAAGGGAACTTTGGGACGATGGCGGTGTAGTTGTTGGTCAGATTCACTAGAAGAGTCTGTTTGTGACTTGTCCTTACTCCTAAGTTGATTTTTATTTTCTTCCCTGATTACAGAATCGGTGTTCTAGGCAATAGGCGATCGCGGAAATACTGGCGGTATAGCTCACATCGGAGCATGACTTCATTGTCTTGCAGATGGATCAATCCCAGACTATTTAACTTAAATATCACCAGAGACTCCAAGTGAACTGTCTTATTTGTCTCGATCACCGTTAAGAACGCAGTGGCTAACTCAGGTTGCTGTTGCAAATGCCTTAAATGCTGCCGTAAATGGTTGCTATAAGGTCCTGCTTCGGTAGGTGCCACGCGCAACAGTTCTTTAAGAGTCATCTGATGTTGAACAATCTGGTAAAGCGCCATCTGCAACAAATAGGGATGCCCCCCTACCATGTTCATCAGTTGTGACACTTGGCTCTGATTCCAGTTGAGTTTATAGCGCTGGGCTAACTCTTCCACCTGAACGGGGCTGAAATCTGGCAATTCTATGCATATGCCCACATTAAACGGTGATTGATAAGTATTCAAGGGAATGTAAACTTCGGTGGAATAAGCCAGTACTAACCGCAGTTTTTGCCATACCTTACTATTTTTAGCCTCTTCATACCAAGCGCGCAGCAGGGCGAAAAAGTGAAAGGCGGTTTCGGGAGCTTGCAAAACCTCATCCACATTATCCAAAGCTAGCACTAACGGTTGATCGAGTTGCGGCAGAAGATAACTCTCAAAGTAATCCTTGCAGCTGGTTTTACTGCCAAAAATCCTATCCCAATAGTTGGCTAACTGCGTCGGTAGTTGCAGGCTGTGGGTTACCCGCGCACAAAACCATTGCAAAAACCGATCCAAATCCTGCAAATTCTGGCTATCCACTAGCTGCAAGTTTAAACAGACGGTATGATACGCCTGTTCATTGGCTCGATCCAGAATTCTTGCCAACAGCGAGGTTTTCCCCATTTGTCGGGTCGCTTTGATCCGCAGCAGGACTCCAGGCGTCAAAATTGCGTTGTAACAGCGAGCTTCAATCAGGGGGCGCTCAACATACAATTTAGACCCCAGTTCCACAGGACCTTCTACTAATTGGATATCTGTTGCAACAAGCGGTGAGGGGTTAGATCTGTCTGAGGTCGCGGGTGCTTGACTCGATTCTTCAACTGTAGCAGGTGGGATTTTCCTTGTGGTCAGATCTGAGTTGAGAAGACTGTAGCGTTCCAGAGCGGCTCGAAACGTCTTCTTGCTCACCTGTTCTTCTAATCCTGCGGACAGGAACTCCCAGAGCCTAGCACCGCTCGCCTTAATGTAGATATCAGAGCAGTGGCAATTTATGGCAATTTCCTCATATTTGCAACCAGACCACGCGCCTCGAAAGATTTGTGCTTGTAGGGTACTCAAGTGCTTACCCGTCTTGACAAAAACTAAATTGTCTGAAATTGCTAGTGCGGCTTCCACATCTATAGATACATCAGATACATCCATTGATTTACCTAAATTCTGAATTTGGCGTTCTTGTTCAGAAGAAGCTTTGTGGGATGAATTAAGTGACTCTTTGTTGCAGAAAATTTTCTTAATAAAACTTTACAATTGCAAATATTTGACTAGGGCAAACTTTTTAGATCTTTAGACAATAATTCCTCCGGGCGATAGATGTTATTTATCACAATTCTACAACCCTGAGTATACTTAATTATACTTTTTAATACTTTTTGATATTTTTATAGTTTCAAAATATTAAACGAGATGTTAAGAAAAAGCTTGTAAGTCTATGCTTTTTCTAACTTTTTTATATTGTTTAAAATGACTCTTATTCTTAAACTGTATTATTACGAACTAAAACGCTCGCATTCGAGAGCATCCCGCTTTTTAAAATGCCCAAAGAAAAAAATAATTCCGATGGGGAGTCCTGTTAGAGAGGGCTTCTGGAAATATTTTTTGCTAAATAAGATGCACCCCTTGCATTCCCAATGGATGTCAAGAAACAGAAATGTTTCTTAAAAGTTCACACACTTCTAAATTAGAACAATTTCTCAAGTATCAGAAAAGAGAATAAGATTTCTAATGCAAAGACAATTTTTAGCTAAACGCGGAGGTTGATACATATGCCAAAACTTAGAATGTCCGACATTAGAGGAAAGTCCTTGTCTCAGTTAAAACAGATTCTAGATAGCCTCATTACGGACGGCACATACAAACCTAATGATGTCGAGAAAGTCAGGAAAAAAATTGAAAAGCGACTGATCGAAGGTGACAGATTACCTGATGATGCAATGTTGAATGAGCTATTTGAGGGAATGAACTTGAGTTGAATTATGGACTAACTCATCAGCCTATTTTTTCGCAAGGCTATGAACGGAGCCTACAAAGGCTAGGATCATTTCATCGCCCTGGTGGAGCGAGCAAAACAGGTCCTAGCTGCATGATGCTGATTTGCACAAGCTCAGGAGATTATTGTATGAGCACAATCACCAGTGAAAAATTCCTAGATTTTTGGAAGTATTTTGACGCTACAAACCCAAAGCACATCAATGCTGTAGCAGAACTCTACAAATACATTCCCTCACAACAGCTGACAGATGAAAGCAACTGGATACGAATTTACCGGACACCCATTGAAGCCCCCAAACCTCCAGCAGCCAATAAGTCTATTGCCGCCTACGAGTCTGTTTGCAAGCCTTACAGCGGTATAGTGGATTGGAATGACATGAATTGCAAGGTCAGCCAGTATTTCACAGTAGCAGAAGTGACCCAAAAGGATCGCCGCCGTATTCCTACCAAGGGATCAGAAATTGAGCGCAATATCCTTGCCCTGGTAGTAGAACTGGATAAAATCCGCCAGGAATGGGGTGTTCCTATTGGAGTCACCAGTTGGTATCGTCCCCCTCTCATTAATGCGGCTGTGGGCGGTGTGGCAAATTCACAACATATTAATGGTGGGGCTATCGACATCTATACCATGGATGGCAGAGAGGTTGAATTCGAGTGTTTTCTGAAAGAACACTGGGGAGGCGGTTTAGGCTACGGCGTTGCTTCTGGCAAGGGATTCACTCATCTAGACTTACGCGGCGGTGGGTGGAGGCGAGGCGCTGGAAAAATTCGTTGGAATTATTAGTTAATGTGAGGAGGGGAGAACTTTTGGGAAGCGCTCATTAATAAAACAGTTCTGAATAAATCTCAAAAATTTCACTAAACCTCTTGCACGAATCCGGAGGCAAGGGAGAGGTAAATTCTCATTTAAGTCTGTATGTTTATGATTATGCACTTAATAAAACCGCTCTAAAGCAACAGATCCTCGATTGAGTTGGTAATTACCTACACATAAATATTTAGATATTTTGCACCACTACTTAGAAAATTTGAGGTGGCTTTGGAATGCAGACATATCCCTTAGTGTCATGAAGAGCAAAGTATGGCATCACAAAAAGTGCAAGTAAATAACAGATTTTGCTATCGTTTGACAAATGCCTTTTTAGGAGAGGGTAGATCGCTATGT
The DNA here is from genome assembly GCF_059505385.1 of Desmonostoc vinosum. NCBI lineage: Bacteria > Bacillati > Cyanobacteriota > Cyanophyceae > Nostocales > Nostocaceae > Desmonostoc > Desmonostoc vinosum. The sequence goes on along the minus strand of NZ_JCACKM010000150.1, from coordinate 9,095 downwards.
GCCCGAAGTGATGGAAACAATAATCTGCTCATGGAGGAAACTGGCAACTACAGCGGACAACTTTGGAAATTGACACCGCACGATGGTAGCTATTATCGTTTTACCAATGTTTTACTGGGAGAAGATAAGTCTTTAGATACCGCCGCCATCAGGCAGACTGGCAACTACAGTAGACAAGTGTGGAAACTGACTCCACTGAGCGATAGTTATTATCGCCTGACCAACTCTTTTCAGGGGGAAGGTCAGTCATTAGATGTCTACAATGATGGAAATAATGCTCCCTGCATGGCATCAACTGGTAACTACTCTGGACAGTGGTGGAAGCTAACACCTATTATGTTCCCGCAACAATCCGTTAGCTCCCTCCAAAAAATGGAGCAGTTTGCAAATCAGTTTAAATCTCATTTAGTGCCAGCATTCCAGGAAATACAGCGGCTAGAGTCAGTTAAGGATCAACTAACACCGCAACAAGAAGCTGAGTTTGCACAGCTTTATCAGCAAACTGAAAAACTCCACTCCATTTGGAGGCAAGATGTTTTACCTAAAAGCATACAAGAGGCAGGAGTCATACAAAAACTTGCTGTTCGCTCTCAAAGAGTTCTAGATTCTAAAGAGCAAAAAACGAAAAATTTGTGGAACGCTGCAAAAGATCAAAAAACGATCCTGCTCTCAGAGTTAAAGACAGAGTTCCAAGATCTTAATTCATATGTGCAACAGGGCAAAGCTCTTCAATCTACTACGTTTAATTCCTTCCAGCAATTTGATCGAGCAGTACTCTCAGTTCGAGATGCAACATACAGAGTAAAAACTCATATGTATACCCTGATTAATCAGAAGCAAGCTTTGGAGCAACAAAAAAATATATCTGAACAACAAAAAAATGAGTTTCAGTCACAAAAAAAGCAAATAGAAGATTTAGGAATAGCTTTAATGATCTTTTCGTTAGGAATCGGTGCGATCGCATTAACGACAGTCAATAGCAAGCTTGCAGAAATCGAAGCGCATCTTAATCAAAAGCAGCGTCAGATAGAAGCTACCCAGAAATTACTCAGTTTTGCCGAAGCAAATGTTGGCCAAGTTGATGCTCTTTCAACTCACCTTTCAGGAATGAGCAAAATTGCTGAATTGCAGATGGGTACTTGGCAAGGCATCGGTGGTGATTTAAAAGGGCTAATAGACCTCCTAGAACTATCCACCTTCGATGATTGGTTAGAGAGTCCTATTTGGGCAGTATGGCAACAGATGCAATGGGAAAGCGTTGAAAAAGAGGTGACTCAGTATTTAGAAACTGTCCACCCCCTTAACCTGAGATAAAAATTCCCTTGTACACAACGGCTAGGGTCTATTCACGTTGTTTTTAGAACCAAACTTATCACTATCAAAAGGAAACATCATGACAACAAGCACACAACCACCCGTCTCAACTTCATTCGAACAGGGAGCAAAGAATCTTACCGAGCTAGATCTTATCTATCAGATGTATTCCTATGCTCTTACAATCAAGCGACTAGAGGCACCACCAAACATTCCGCCTGATGCCCCAGGCATGAAACAAGCTTTATCGATTCCTCAGCTGCTGACTAAGGCTAAGACAACAGCAGCAAAGTGGGATGGACATGTGGCTGCTATGGCACCGATCGCGTCAAACATCTCAACTTATTGCAAAACCTCCAAATCGGCGATCGCCACATTGACTAAGAGAACGCAGGAAGAATTAAATCCTACAGCATTTAATCAGTTATCTGGCGATCGCAAAGCAAGTCTGAAGCGAGAGTTTTCGGGTATTCTTGATGGTCTGAAAAGACAAGCCTTGAAATACGCAGAAGAAGCCGGAAAAGTCAAAAATCAACTAGCAGCATATCAACGTGAAATTGAGAGCGACAACGAAGATGCGAAAAAGGTTAAAGATAAATATGCTGATTGGCTTAAACAAGAGGCGGAGTCACTGGAAGCGTGGGAAAGAGAAGTGAGTGTGCCTAAGGGTGAGACAGATAAGCTGTTAACGAAGATTCAAGATGATATTGCAACATTTCAGAAAACCTATGCAGGTTTAAGCGTGGCAGCCGCCGCACAGGGTGTGGCATCTGTTACCGTTGCCTTTATGATACTGCCGCCGCTTGGGAGTATTGGCTGTTTGATTGGGATGAGCTTCACTGCCGTCGAAGCAGATAAAATGAGTAAACAAATCGCAGATTTTGAGGAAAGGCTCACTCGCATCAAACGCTTTAATGTCGTTAAAACATTTTTCGATACTGCTGAAACGACAATTAATGGTCTGATGAATGCTTGTCGGGCGGCTGTGCAGGTACTGGGTGAGATGCAAGGCCAGTGGGAAGCCATCGCTGGAACTCTCAAAGGGCTAGGGGAAGATGTCGGCACGATCAATACCCTAGCTGGCTGGGGAGACCCGTGGGAGAACCCCATTCAAGATTTTCAAGCTGAGATGGTGGTTTCCGATTATGACAAAGTTATCGAGCTATGCAGCCACTTCGTTAAGTATATGTATGTCAAGGATATAGCTGCTTAGTTACAAAGAAAGGCAGAGGGTCGAGGGCAAAAGGTTAGGAGTGTCAATTAAAACTTTAGCTTTGGGTCTGAGTAATCGTTCAAATAAGTAATTATACTGAGACTCATTACAGCGTTAGCGTTTCGTAGAGAAGCGGCACGAAGTGCGGTATAAAACGTTTACAGCCGAAGTCCCACTCTTTTAAGGGTAGGTTGCCTTCTGCCCTCTTCCCTTCGGGTGACGCTCGTTCGCTCTTAGCGTCTCCCCTTGGGAGAAGACTCGCTAACGCTGCGCTATCGCAGTCGCCTGCGGAGGAGCCAGCGTGGTCTTGGGGGTTTCCCCCATGAGCGACTGGCGTTGGAAACGCTACCAAGAGCGCTGGACTCACCTCCAGCATAGCTGCCTTCTGAAACCCAAAAGCCAGCCAGATTAAGGGGTTTGTAAGGCAAAGAACGATACAGAAGAACTAGTATTCAAACCACTAGCAAATATTGCGACAGTCTGAGTGCGATCTAATCAAGTTTTGAAAGGATGAATTGAGATGAGCGATCAACCCACAACAATAAGAGCTAATGATGTAACATCTCCCTATGCTGCTTTTAGTCAAGGCGGTATGGTGGTCGTACCGTGGGAAGTCACTATGGTCAAAGGATCTGGCTACGACTCAATTAGCAGAACCGTCTTTTCCACAGCTGCTCCCAATGATGGAGCCTCATTGAAAGCCGAACCAGCGCTGGGTCACACCAGCCAGACGGTCAGGACACGGGTGAGACGAGTAGAGAACTTGCAGCAACTGAGCGATTATTTATTAGTTCAAGCTAATGCCAACCTTAAATATGATTTGTTTTCTGGCAGCACCATTGGGCAGTTTGTTAAGGAAAGCACGGTGAATGCCTACAGCCTCTACTTTTTGGTGGAGTGCTACGTCCTGAACAGTGCTATTCAGATTAAAGGTTTTAGTATTGATCCAAAGAAGAAGGATTTAGGCCCGTCCAAGTTTCGGGCTAACTTCGGTGATTACTTTGTGGCGGGTTGGATTGAAGGCGGTTACTTGATCGGTTTAGCAGAGATATCCGTTAATTCCCGGAAAGCCTTAACCGAACTGAATACTGCTTTGTCGGCAGCTTACAAGAGCGGCGTAGAGTTTGATGGTAAGTTTCTTTCTAGTTGGCAGCAGGCGCTCTCGGAAACAGGTGTATCAGAATCGCTATCTGTTCTTTATGCTGGACTAGATGACGCTAGCTTGCAAATGAATGCCACTCCTGTCGGGAGCGGCGAACCAGGGCGAATTGTCAGCGCTCAACCCCCAAGGGAAGAAGATTATGTAGAACTGCCACCTGACGCAGATGGGGTTAAGGTCGAATACGTCGAACTTGATGAGGATGAAGAAGTCATTGAACTACCCGATGACGATGAAGCAGGAATCAAAGTTATGGTGCCGAAAAGCTTCTTGAAGTTGCTCCAGGCTAATCCGCGCTTAGACATCCCAGGGGTAGCAGACCACGCCAATATCAAGCTGACGATGGAGGGATTATTAAAGTTAGCAGCAGTGCTACCACAACAAGCTAAACAGAATGGTATCCCGCTGTATGCCGTTTTGCAGCCTTATCGCACCTTAAACGATGCCCCTGATACGGTAGATTCGATTGATAAACAAGCTTTGAATGTCCGCCGCGATCGCTTGTCTCGTATTTTCCTGAGAGCTAGGGAGATTCAGAATTCGGTGGTTTATGCCCTAGCTTCACTGCGGGGAGGCAGCCAACAGTTTGAAAAAGACGAAACCACGCTCAAACAAATCGATCGCGACATGACCGAGCTAATCAGGAAGGTTGGCGAAGCCTGGGGAACTTTGAATATGAATCCTGCCACCAAAGCGGACTCAGAGTTACAGGAACCTGATTTAGCGTTAATCCCGCGCCGCTTGTGGGGAGGAGAAAAGATCGCATTTCTGGCACCAGCTCCCTTAGTTCCCGAAAGCTTTATTCAGAGTCTTCAGGCTGTGACGCGACCAGCCAAGGCGATCGCAGACTCAGCCTTACGGGATGCAGTAATTGGTTACCTCCAGTTTGCGATCGAGCAAAGCGCCAACAATTATGTACGGGTTGCCACTTTTGTCAAAATCCTGGCTGCTGAAATCGAGAATATGGACACTCGCGCTGGCAAGCGAGAAACAACCCTGTCAGGGTTGGCAGGGCAGATTGGCATTGCCCTCAACGAATGGATCAAAACCACAGAGCTGGTGCGAAAACGCTATGAGCAACTCTCAGCCCTGGCCTCAGCCAACCCCAAACAAATCTCGTTTTTGACAGAGATTGATGCCATTTTGCGAGAACCTAACGAACCTAAATATGGGTTTCAAGGATTTTGGCAAAAACTCAAGAGCCAGTTAGAAGAATTGTCCAAGCAGGAGAAAACCTGGAGCAAAGACGATAAGACCTCCGATCTCGTCAGTTTTGGTTTGCCAAGCTGGAAGATTATCCCAGAGCAGTTTCAAACTGCCCGTACCACACTGAATACTGAGGTCAAACAGCAACTTCTTTAACAGTTATTATTTTTCAGTTTCATTACTGGGTTTAAGTCCCCTACTATCAGTTAACAGTTATCAGATGTATTGATAACAGTTAACTGTTCACTGTACAAGAATGTTCCTTGCAAAAAGAAACACCCTTGATATGGGACTGTTATGTGTGATGAACGTTTGTAAGCAGATGGTGAAGTGTGCGCGAAGCGAAAACTTAATTGAGGACGATACCCTGCTCTCTTTAAAGAATGCCGAATTCTTCTGGAAGTGGATTCCGAGAACGAACAAAGAACCTTTAAAGCTCTTGTTTTGACTGGCAAAGAAAAGAATTGATCAACTGAAAGATAATGACCAAATCTATCTCTGGGAGATTCAGTACTTTGGAACTTGACAATCATTGACTATCTTTAATGTTGCTAGCCTGACTACATTAACAGCTACTCAATTTCGAGAATTGATACACATTCAAGGAGAAAACAATGGACGTACAAAGACTTGCGAAAAAAGATTGGAAAATCAAAGCTCGTACTCCCAAAAATATTAAAACTGTAACCATAAAATATGTCAGACACCCTAGCTGGAAGAAGTATAAAGAGGAATTCAATGTTGGGTACAGACTTGTAAATGATTCCGACCATAGGTTTAATAGTCTATTTAATTGGGCACCGATCCAAATAAGTCTAGAGGGGAAAACAGTAAAATGGTTTCTGCCCGACGATATCGAGCGCGTTTTGACCATGTTCGAATGTGAAAACTGCTTGCCGATTGAAAGTGTAGTGCGCTGTTTGACGGAAGTTTGGAAGCAGATGGTGAAGTGTGCGCGAATAAAAGGTTTAACTGAGAACAAAACCAACCTCCAACTCAAGGGAAACTGTCGCATCTTCTGGACGCGGATTCCGGCAACGGACGAAAAACCTTTAAAGCTCCTGTTTGGACTGACAGAGAAAAGAATTGATCAACTGGCAGATAATGACAACATCTATCTCTGGGAGATTCAGTACGGTACTCGATAATCATTGACTACCTCTAGTTAAAGGTTGGTTGATCGAAGTGTGACCAAGTGCAGACAGGTTACCGCTATTGTCGGAGTTTTGGTTGCTGAAACCGAAACATTGATATCTGACAGGTAAGTGGAAGATGTCTTTGGTAGTGCGGTACGATCGCTCTGAGAATGAGCGATCGTGTATACATATCTGCTGAAGAATTTCAAAATTCTGTACGTTGCCCCCTTTAGCGTCACAAAATTTGAGGAAATAAGGAGAAAACAATGGACGCACAACGATTTGAGCGAGGAGATTGGACAATCATAGTTCATTCCAAAAATATTAAAACTACGAACATGAAATGTGTCAGGTACCTTACATGGGGGAAATATAAAGGGGAATTCAATGTTGATAATAGCCCTATAGACGCATACTACGATAGCTTTAAGAACATGTGTTTATGTCTAAAGATCACAATAAGGCAAGATGGGAAAAGAATAGTGTGGAATATGCCCAACCCCCCTGATTACGTTCTGTCGCTCTTCTACTGTGATAACTTGCCACTTGGTGGGCTGCTTTGTTTGCAGGATGTTTGGGATCAGATGCTAAGGTGTGCGCGAATAAAAGGTTTAATTAAGAGCAAGATTAGCCTTGAATTCAATAGAACGTGCCAAATCTTTTGGAAGCTGATTCCGAAAACGAAGGAAGAACCTTTAAAGCTCCTGTTTGGACTTACAAAGAAAAGAATTAGTGAACTGGAAGATAATGACAACATCTATCTTTGGCAGATTCAGTACCAACAACAGTGATTCAGTGGCAGCACCTGTTGACAAGGCGAATGTCTTAGCAATGTTGGATGAGGTGACGACTTTGGAAGATGTTCGCAACTTGGCAAGCGATGAAGATGTGCAAAAGTGGAAGGATGCGATCGCCCAATATTTGATACAAGTTCAAGACACTATTTCTCTTGTCCAACTGGTGCGTGTGCTGGACATGCCATTGATTGAGGTCTGGTTGGGATGGTTGTGAGGAAACAGTCAAAAATCTGTTGCAGTCGTTGGGGAAGCTGGATAGAAATGAGTCCAGAAAACGCGAATAATCTACTGCAAGCTTTAGACCAATTTGGGTTTGGTTCTTTAGGATTACAAGCTGAAAAAGTCTGCCTGACGATTGAGTACATTTTTCCATACCTCAATCACTGTAAGGCTTTTGGGTTTCGCACCGGGAACTAGTCTAAACTCCAGTTTGTACCTAGTATAATCTATCTAAACCACATCAAGCGATGGACTATCGCACTCATGATGAGTGTATTGCGATCGCCCACCAAAGGAACAGGGGATGAGGGAGATGAGGAAGATGAGGGGGAACAAGAGGGGGAAAGGTTAAAGGGTAAAGGGAAAAGGAATTAAACAAAGTTCTTCCCCTTTACCCAATACCCAGGCCAAGCCATCCCCAATGCCCAATTCCTATTACTTAAATGTCCAGTCCATCTCTCTATAAATATCAAGCAGGTGGCAGCCTTCCTGTGACTGCACCCAGCTATGTGAAACGACAGGCGGATGATGAATTATTTCAGGCGTTGCTCAAGGGAGAGTTTTGCTATGTCCTGAATGCGAGACAGATGGGAAAGTCGAGCCTGCGCGTCCGGATCGTGGATCGCCTGCAAGCTGAGGGTGTGCGATCGGGTACGATTGACATGACTACCATTGGTAGTCAACAAATGACATCCGAACAGTGGTATGCCTCAGTTTTACAAAGTATTATCAGCAGCTTCCGGCTGGGGGTAAATTTGCGAACCTGGTGGCGAGAATGCTCGCATCTCTCGCCTGTAAAACGCTTTGGTGATTTTTTGTCCACAGTTTTACTCACCGAAATTCAGCAACCTGTAGTCATTTTTATCGATGAAATTGATAGTGTTCTGGGATTAGACTTTCCCATTGATGACTTTTTTGCCTTGATTCGAGCCTGCTATAACAAGCGGGTGGAAGAACCGATTTATCAACGGCTCACCTTTACGCTGTTGGGTGTAGCCACGCCCAATTATTTAATTGCCGACAAAAGCCGGACACCGTTTAATATTGGACGGGCAATTGATTTACAAGGATTTCGCTTGTCTGAAGCCTTACCCTTGCTTCCCGGTTTGCAAGGAACAGTCAAGCAACCGGAAATTATGCTGCGTCACATTCTAGAGTGGACAAATGGACAACCCTTTTTAACTCAAAAACTTTGTCAATTGGTGCTAAATACTTGGCAGGATGGCACGATCGCCATTCCCACCGGACAGTCAGCAAGTTGGTTAGAAAAACTAGTGCGATCGCGCTTGATCGACTACTGGGAACTCCAAGATGAACCAGAACATTTACGAACCATCGCCCATCGTTTACTATATGACGAACAGCGAGCGGGGCGCTTGCTGGGTTTATATCAGCAGATTTTAGATGTCTGGGGTAAAACTGTTGCCATCGACAACAGCCCCGAACAAACTGAGTTACTGCTATCAGGCTTAGTCGTCAAGGAGCAGGGCTACTTGCAAATTCGCAACCCCATCTATGCTGAGGTGTTTAATACCGAATGGGTCGAGCAGCAATTGACAAATCTGCGTCCTTATGCTATTAATTTGAGGGCATGGCTGAGTTCAGAGCGGTTAGATGAATCGCGTCTGCTGAAAGGACAAGCTTTGAGAGATGCCGAGGTCTGGGCAGAGGGAAAACAAATTGGCGATCGCGATTATCAGTTTTTAGCCGCTTCCCATGCCCTAGAAAAACGAGAACAACAGCAAGCCCTAGAAGCCGCCCGTACCAGGGAAGTCGAAGCCCGCTTAGTGCAGGAGAAAAAAACGGCTCGACTGCAACGATACTTCTTAGGGGTAATCAGTCTGGCACTCATCGGGGTATTAGGCTTAGGGTTAACAGCTTTCTGGCAATATCAGACTGCAAAAGTAAGTGAAATTCAAGCCCTCTCCCGGAGTTCTGAAGCTTTATTTGCCTCCGATCAACACCTAGATGCTTTAATAGAAGCACTACGGGCAAAACCCCTAGCTATCTAATTGGTATACAAAGCAGATAAGCTGAGGAAAGCACCTAGC
>NZ_JCACKM010000149.1:0-16819 GCF_059505385.1 Desmonostoc vinosum | reverse complement strand
GCCAGAAAATTTATTTTCTGGCGAGTATCCGACTTTTGCAAGAGGTCTAATTAATGGGACAGACTACTACTCAAAATAGTCGTTGACTCAATTTGCTCATAAAACAAAATCCATCTTACACATGAAAGTGTAGATGGATTTTATTAGTTTGAAGTGGATCCGAGCAGAGTCGAACTGCTGTCCAAATTGGGTATTGACTCTCCGCTCATTCACAGGTTTAGCCTATCTGACCCTCAAGGCGGGAATCGTTCATTATCCCGAACGTAGGATGCTCTGATTAAATCTTAGCTAGCAAGCCAACCAGAGAACACTTGCTAGAGCGTCCGTTGGGGTTGGTCTCTAGCCCTTAACGGAGTCAGACCAGAGACGCTCGAACCTGAAAGAGGCTATTAGGCAGCTACTAGAGCGTCCTTACGAGCAAATTTTACGATGTTATTCGCATTTACTTTTTTTTTGAGCCTTTGATTTGCGAGAGACGACTCACTCTCGACCTGAATCACAGAGCAGCGTTCGCCAACCTGTCGAAACCGTTACGGACCCATGTGATTTATATTGTTTATTATAATTCGCTGTGGGAAAAATGTGTTACAAAATGACAAAGAAATATCCAACCCACATTCTACATTATTAACTGTCATGAGCCAGACTAAAAGCGGCGATCGCTGGACAATTCAAGATGTGGCAGCTTTACCCGATAACGAGTGGATTCGTTATGAGATATTATTTGCGGTGCGATCGCCCTTGCTGCCTAACTTTGCTTGTGAAGTAGCGCGTCTTTTTATGTCACGAAGTTAAGATCAGAGGTGATGCAAGCTTAATCTAACATTTTCCGAATGTCCTTCAACATTAAAAATAGATGTAAAGGGTCGGTTGAACTAGGTTCAAAATCAAAGTTTTCATACCATGCTCGTGCTTGCTCATCTTTGGCATGAACCAGCAAAGCACGAATTCCCAAAATATCTGCGGCTGTGTTTACACGTTTGAGACAATCCTTTAATAAACCACTACCTATTCTCTGACCTTGAAAATCTCTGCTGACTGCTAACCGCGCTAAAAGAGCTACAGGTACAGGATATTTTGGCAATCCTTTAATAATTCGAGGGGGCGCATCTTGATGAATTACAGAGGCTACAGTGAGAGTGTAGTAACCAATTACATTATTATCTACACAAGCTACATAAGTTTTTGAACTATCAGATTGTTGATTTTGTAAAGCGTAATTAATTAAAAAATTATTTAAAGCAGATTTTCCACAATCAAAATCTTGAATATTATGGTCAGCCGATAGTTTCTCAATATATAAATTATTCAACGGCAATTACTCAAATATGCTAGGCTCAGTTAATAAATGACGCAAACGAGGTTTTTCTGTTGTGGGAGCATTAAGGGCATTTTGAAAAGCTTGCCATTGCTCATCGTCTAAAGCAAAGACTTTACGATTTGTCAAAGCATTTTGAGCAGCAATTAAACCATGTTCTAACAAAAATTCACTCACGTTTTTATGGCTTGCAGCCGCAGCTTGCTGTAATAGTTTTTTGACAGTGGAACTTGTGCGAATGTCAATCCGTTCAGTTCTAGACTCTGATGAGTGACTCATAACTTAAATGTAAATAGATTTTACTCTCACTACTTAAGCTAGCATACACACATTGTCCTGACAAAAAAATGAAGTAATTGCTGGAAGTAGCTTACGCAGATAGTTTTGCGTCAAGATTATTGATTTCGTAGTTGCTTGGAATTGCCGAATATATTTTGGATTGCTATACTTGTACAGTAAATTGTACAATAATCAAGCAAATGAAAATTGTGTCTTTTAGCGAGGCGAGAAATAACCTCAAGGCTGTTTTAGACCGAGTGGTGGAAGATGCTGACTATACTATCATCACCAGACGGGATGCAGAGGATGCTGTAGTGATGTCCCTAGAGTTATTTGATAGTTTGCTAGAGACTGTTCATTTACTCAAGTCTCCCGCTAATGCCACCCATTTAGAGCTTTCTATTGCTCAGTTCAAGCAGGGGAAAGTGGTGGAGCAAAATTTATTGGATGACTAGAAAGCTAGTATGGACAGATGAGGCTTGGAACGATTATTTATATTGGCAAGGGCAAGACAAGAAAACATTAAAACGAATCAACAAGCTGATTGAGGCAACAATCAGACTACCGTTTGAGGGGATGGGAAAGCCAGAAGCTCTAAGAGAGAATCTAACTGGCTTTTGGTCACGGCGAATTGATGATACAAATCGCTTAGTTTATGCAGTGGATGATGAGTATTTAACGATTATTGCTTGTCGATACCACTATTCTGATTGATATCCTCCTTAATCTTTCTCGGTAATCTATAATATGACAGTTGATAACAATATCTGCTTCAAACTCATGTTTAAAATTTATCAACAAGTGACTATGATTGTTTAGGTTATTGGTCGCTTAGTACAAAACTAAAAATAGCTAATCGCTAGTTTTAAAATCACCAGCAATTAGCTATTAGTAATAGTTAGCAATTGAGTTCTAAGTCAGGGCTTCAGCACCACCAACAACCTCAAGCAGTTCTTGAGTAATGGCGGCTTGACGGGCTTTGTTGTAAACCAAAGATAAAGTTTTAATCAATTCACCAGCGTTTTCACTGGCGTTACTCATAGCTGTCATCCGTGCAGCTAGTTCGCTAGCGGCTGATTCCTGTAGTGCCCGTAATAACTGGTTACTTAAATATAGAGGTAACAGAGAGTCGAGGATTTGTACAGGGTCTTGCTCGAAAATCATGTCACGGGGCAAAGGACGGACTTGGCTAGTGACTTTTTGCCGTTCAACTTGAAATTGACCACCACGGGTTGTCAGGCGAAAGACTTCATCATCGGCTGCTTCTAGACCTTGAGGGTCAAGAGGAAGCAGGGTTTGCACGACGGGACGAGAGCTAACCAAAGAGACGAATCTGGTATAAATTAGCTCAATGCGGTCTACTTTTTCTGATAAGAATAGCGAAAGTAGTTGGTCGGCAATTTGGGTGGCTTCGGCGGCGGTGGGAATTTGCTCTAAACCGCTGTAAGTAGCATCAATTGGCTGATCGCGGCGTTGAAAGTACTGTGTAGCTTTGCGCCCGACAATCACAAATGTGTAGTCTAGGCCCTCGGCTTTGATTTCTTTGGCGCGATTTTCAGCGCGACGGATGACGTTACTATTGTAACCGCCACACAAACCGCGATCGCCTGAGATGACTAATAGCCCCACTGATTTAACTTGCCGTTTTTTGAGCAGTGGTAGGGTAACATCTTCAAATTTGAGACGTGTTTGTAAGCCGTAGAGGACTTGTGCTAGCCTGTCTGCAAAGGGGCGGGTCGCAATCACTTGTTCTTGGGCGCGACGTACTCTCGCAGCAGCCACCAGACGCATGGCTTCTGTAATTTTTTTGGTGTTTTTGACCGACTGAATGCGATCGCGTATTGCTTTAAGATTGGGCATGATTTTGTCCTTGGTTCTTAGTCACTTGTCCTCTGTTACAAAGTTATGAGCGCCGGAAGTCGGCAACCATACTTTGCGCTTCGTCATTAGCCATTAAATTATTTACTAATGACTAATGACCAATGACCGTTGACTAATTACGCTGTTGCTTTGAAGGTCTTTTTGTATTCGGTGAGTGCTGTTTTGAGAGCGGCTTCTTCAGCATCGCCTAGTGCTTTTGAGGCTTGCACTGCTTGGGCGTACTGAGTGTTACCGGTCTTCAAATAATCACGTAGACCTCTAGTAAAGGTGGTGACTTTATCTACAGGGACATCATCTAAGTAACCGTTGATACCAGCGTAGAGGATTGCTACTTGCTCATATACAGCGAGGGGAGCGTTTTGTGGCTGCTTGAGTAATTCCCGCAATCGTTGACCTCGTGCTAATTGGTCTTGAGTAGCTTTGTCTAAGTCAGAAGCAAATTGTGCGAAGGCTTGCAAATCGTCAAATTGTGCCAGTTCCAATTTAATTTTACCGGCAACTTTTTTCATGGCTTTGGTTTGAGCCGCAGAACCCACACGGGATACGGAGATACCGGGGTTGACAGCGGGACGCACACCAGCGTTGAACAAGTCAGAAGACAAGAAGATCTGACCATCGGTAATAGAAATAACATTGGTGGGGATGTATGCGGATACGTCACCTGCTTGGGTTTCAATAATTGGTAGGGCGGTCATGCTACCTTTACCCAGTTCGTCACTCAGCTTAGCTGCTCTTTCTAACAAGCGAGAGTGAATGTAGAATACATCTCCGGGGTAAGCTTCGCGTCCGGGTGGGCGACGTAATAGCAGGGACATTTGGCGATATGCTTGGGCTTGCTTGGAGAGGTCATCGTAAATTACGAGGGTAGCTTTGCCCTTGTACATGAAGTACTCAGCAATCGTTGCGCCTGTGTAGGGAGCCAAGAATTGTAGGGTTGCTGGTTCACTGGCGTTAGCGGCGACGACAACGGTGTAGTCCATTGCGCCTTTTTCTTGTAGTGTTTGCACTACGTTGGCAACGGTGGAAGCTTTTTGACCGACAGCAACGTAGACACAAACTACATCTTCTGATTTTTGGTTGATGATTGTGTCGATCGCGATCGCGGTTTTGCCGGTTTGGCGGTCTCCAATAATCAATTCTCGCTGTCCACGACCGATGGGAATCATCGAGTCGATAGCTGTGATCCCTGTTTGCATGGGTTCGTGTACAGATCGACGCGCTACGATACCGGGTGCTGGAGATTCAATCAAACGGCTTTCTGAGGTTTTGATATCTCCCTTACCATCGATGGGACGACCCAAAGCGTCCACAACGCGTCCAATCAAGGCTTCTCCTACGGGGACTTGAGCAATTCTGCCAGTAGCTTTAACTGAGCTACCTTCTTGAATTTCATGACCTTCACCCATTAGCACCGCGCCGACGTTGTCTTCTTCTAAGTTTTGGGCGATGCCAACTGTACCGTCTTCAAATTCTAGCAGTTCTCCCGCCATAGCCTTGTCCAGACCATAGATCCGGGCAATACCGTCGCCAACTTGGAGAACAGTACCGACGTTAGCAACTTTGACATCTTGGTCGTATTGCTCGATTTGTTGTTGGATAATGCTGCTGATTTCGTCTGGTCTAATTGATATGCTCATGTGTCTATCTTTTTTCTTTCGGGACAGAAGAATTGATGAGAATTTGGCATTGTGTGCAGCGTGACTAGCTACTGGTTAAACGCAAGGAAAGGCGACGTAGCTGACCCTTTAAACTAGCGTCAATTACCTGAGAACCGACTTTGATGATTACACCACCAATTAATTCGCTATCTATCTTAGTTTCCAGTTCTACTTGACGAGCGCTGGTGATGGCGAGAATCTTTTGTTGTACTGTTTGCTGTTGAGCTTCTGTCAGAGGAACAGCTGAAGTAACTTCTGCTAATACTGTTTGATTCAGCTGCCGCAACAAAGCCAAATATTGCTTTAAGATTGCATCCAAGAACGCAATCCGCCGTCTGTCTACCAGCAGCAACAAAAAGTTACGTAAGTAGGGGCTAGCGCCTTCGCCAACTATCCGTCTAATTACTGCTTTTTTGTTTTCAGCTTGAATAAAGGGATTGCTGATCAAGTTACGTAGCTGTTGGTTTTCAGAAAGGAGGCTCAGTAAAGTCCGGGCATCTTCTCCGAACTGTTCTGTTGAGTTTTGCGATTGGGCGATTGATAATAGTGCCTGTGCATAGGGCTGGGCCACTTCGGCTGTCGCTATGTTACTTGTCATACTCCGCCTCCTAATTGTGCGATGCTACGGTCAATTAAAATTTGCTGAGCATCGTCGGCAATTCCGCCTTTTAGTTGCGACTCGACTTTTTGTAATGCTAAAGCTACTACCCGCTGGCGCAATTGAGCGATCGCTCGCTCGGTTTCGGTATTTAAATCTGCTGCGGCTGTTTGCTTCAAGCGCTCTACGTCTTGCGCTGCTCGCTCTAGGAGGGCTGTTTTCGCTGTTTGGGCGTTTTCTTCGGCTGTTTTGCGGATGCGTTGCGCCTCTGCTTGAGCTTGAGTCAACTGCTCTTGTGCCTGGGAAAGAGCAATTTGTGCCTCTTTTAAGCGTCCTTCTGCTTCGTGAATTACGGTTTCAATATTTGACCGTCGCTCATTGAGGATATTGCTTAAAACTTTGCGTCCGAAGTAGAATAATATGCCAATCAGAATCGCTAGGTTAATTAGGTTGGTCTCAAATAAGTCTATGTTTAGACCGAAACCACCTTCTGCTGCGCCTTCTGCCATCTCAGAATGAGCTTCTGCGGCAAGTAATAATAAAGTCCCCATGTTACTCATTTACAAGTGCGCTGCTTGCTAATTACGGTTGTCTTCTCCCGAAGGAAAAAAGTGCCTTTTTTGACACTTAAATCTAGCGCTCTGGTACTATTGCCCAGCTACGCATATACTGTTACTGATACAGTGCTGAGCAATGAGTGCTAAGTTCAGCACTCAGTACTCCTGAAAGAACCAGCTTTGCGAGCTTATCTAACTAAAGCTGAACCCAATAGTTTTTGTAGAATCTGCGTACTGAGAGCATCAACTCGTTGCTCTAAGGTACGCATAGCTTCCTGCTTTTGTTGCTCTATTTCAATCGCAGCTTGTTCTCGCTGAGCTTGAGCTTCTTTTTGGGCTTCAGCGATTTTTTCGGCAGTAATTTTCTTCGCTTCAACTTGAGCTGCTTCTACAGTCGCTTGCGATTGTCTGCGAGCTTCTGCTAGTTGCTGCTCATATTCAGCGGTTAAACGCTCAGCTTTTGCTAGGCGTTCTTGTGCTTCCAAGTTGTTCGTTCGGATGTAGGTATCGCGATCGTCTAGGACTTTGGTCAGTGGCTTATAGAAAATTACGTTCAGCAAAGCTGCTAATAGCAGGAACTGCAATGCCATGAAGGGCAAGGTCGCATCGAAATCAAACATTTCTCTCCTCTTTGGCTGGAGTAGCAGTTTTCATGGCTAGCAACATCATCCAACCTTTCATAATTTTAGAGACCCATAGCCAATAAGGGTCAACTACATCAGAACGACTAGAAATCAGTTGTCAGTTACTTGTACTGAGCGTACTCCTACGCTTAAGCAAGCTACGCGCAGTGTCTCCGCTAGGAGAAATCGAAGTGTCAGTTATCAGTTATCAGAGTTTTACTGAGTTTTCCACTTCATAGAAGTGGATGTTTAAGCTAGGGTTTTAATCCTAAAGCTCAAGTCTTTGATAACTGTTCACTGTTGATTTTTCACTGATTTTAATACTCAGAATTTTGAGATTAATTTGTAGAGGCGTGATGGTTCACGTCTCCACACTCACAAAAACTTTTAGGCCTTATGAGAAGGGGTTAGCAAACAGTAACACTAGGGCGATTACTAGACCATAAATGGTTAGGGATTCCATGAAAGCCAAGGTTAACAGCAGAGTACCCCGAATTTTTCCTTCTGCTTCGGGTTGACGGGCAATACCTTCTACTGCTTGACCTGCGGCGTTTCCTTGACCAATACCAGGGCCAATTGCAGCTAAACCAATTGCTAGAGCAGCAGCTAGAACTGAAGCAGCAGAAACTAATGGATCCATGTTGATTTTCCTTACTTTAAGTACAAAACTAACAGAAGTACGTTAACTACAGACGTGTTTTTTACGCTGCACCAAGTTCTCTAAATCGCTGTTGCGATGGAACTGTGCTATCAACTGAGAAGCTTATTTAATGCTCCTCATGCTCTTCTCCACCATGTCCCTCCATGGCCTCATGAATGTATGCTCCAGCTAGGGTAGCAAACACCAAAGCTTGAATGGCGCTGGTAAATAAACCCAAAGCCATTACAGGCAAAGGCACAAATAGAGGAACTAGTAGAACCAATACCGCTACAACCAATTCATCCGCCAATATATTTCCGAAAAGACGGAAGCTAAGGGAGAGAGGCTTGGTAAAATCTTCTAGAATTGCGATCGGCAGTAAAACAGGTGTCGGCTCTATATATTTTTTAAAGTAGCCCAGACCCCGCTTGCTAAAACCTGCGTAAAAATACGCCAAAGAGGTTAGCAATGCCAATGCCACAGTCGTATTGATGTCGTTAGTGGGAGCTGCCAATTCACCCGATGGCAGTTTGATTAGCTTCCAAGGAATCAGTGCCCCCGACCAGTTTGACACGAAGATAAACAAAAATAATGTGCCAATAAAAGGCACCCAGGGGCGGTATTCTTTCTCACCAAGTTGGTTTTTTGCCAAATCCCTGATAAATTCTAGGGCATATTCCATCAAGTTTTGGATGCCGGTGGGAACTCTCTGGATGTTGCGAGTCGCTGCTAGTGAAGCTAATACTAGAATGCTAATCACAAACCACGAGGTAAGAAAAACTTGCCCATGAATTTTAAGATTGCCCAATTGCCAGTAGAAATGATGACCTACTTCTAATTCGGCTAGGGGAAAAGAATTAAAGGCGTTTAAGACACTAAGCATTTGCATTCTTCAAGCATTTCCCCAACGAGCGAGGATGGGATTATTGTCTTTAGTGAGCCTGACTTGTTTAAGAATCAGGAACTAACGCAGTTTGCACCATGTAGACGAGGAGCGTGGCTTTGTAAGTGAGAAATCCCAAGAATATGGGCACGATATGTAGTTCGCGCCATTGAGTTGCTAATACAATCAACCCAATAAACAGAGCAAAACGAGTTTTACTCAAACGCTGTTTTTCACTACCAAGTTGCTCGACATCTTTAGCCAGCATTCTTAAGTAAACCACACCTGTACACGCTCCAATCAAATAATTCAGAGCAATGTTTAAGGAATAAAAAATCCATACAGAGATAAAAATAATCCCCGTTAAGACAAGTGTGATGAGCAATAACTTCTGGTAGAGTTGGTGAAACTCTCCCATCGAGTTCGCTGATTCTTTGTCAACAGAACCAGATTCAGCATCTTCTTTTGTTGTCGGCGTGGGTGCGATTGATTCTTCTGACAAGCTCACGGGACTTGAAACCAGTACAGTTAAATAAGATGACTGCACATTCAGTCAGCTGAATCATATCACGATCCGGTAACAATACTTTAGAAAAAAACAATTAACTTCTTGTCAGCAAGTAGTCACAATCAATTAGCACTCCGTTACAGCAAGAAATTGATGTAGAATTTTATTGTTATAAATAATACTTAAATATTCATATACAGCATCATTGGCATTTTGGTAGTTTAATGCACACAAGATTAACTATAATCAGTCAATTATTTTGATCATCTGGTGAAATTAATTCTGCGTTACCCGAAATCTTTGTAGAGACGCTTCAAAAGCGCGTCTCTACTACTTTTAAATAAAAAATGCCCCTTAAACAGCATTGCGCTTAAACTCTAGGGGCATTTAATCTTGTATTAATTCGCTACTATGCTTTTTGGGAAGCTGCTTGCTTACGCTTCATCCAGAAACCAAAGCCTAAAGCGATCGCAGATCCACCAATTGTAAATGGTTCGGGAACTGCTGGCCCTAAGACTTGACCGGAAAATTCTGTCAGACGTTCGCTAAAGGTGCCAGGGTTTCTACGGATGAGAGACCAATCTACTAAAGCGGTTTTGGTAGCAGAACTGAATATGGAAAAGTAAAGAGTCGGGGCTAATGTGTCTACTTTACCGTTCGCAGCGAAATTGATATTTTGAAAAACAGCAGATTCAGTTGTTGTACCTAAAACAGAGGCTCTGCTGGGATTAGCAACTGTAGCACCAGTTACACCAAATAATCCTTCAAGATACCATAGTGAGCCTGTTCTTAGTCTTTCAAAATCACCAGGCAAGTTAGCAGAATCGAACTCAATCGCGTAATCATATCTGTTGCCAGACTGACCTTGGAACACGACACTAGCAGCTTGTGCAGGTTTGCTAACCGCAGCGAAACAAAGGGCAACACCAGCAGTGGCAATACCCAGATTTGTAGCTAACTTCATGAGAAAAGTCTCCTAAATTAGGATTTGATAATTACTGTGTAAACTCGTAGGGGATTTCTCTAGAACTGTAATCTTTTAACGTTTATACACATAGAACAAGCAAGTATTTTTGACTAAATCTTTAATTTTGAGTGAGATTTGTAAAAATAGTGTAAATCTATACTTGAAAATTGCGCTGGTTTGCCAGTGTCTTCAAATGTATCGAGTGTTACAGGAAATTATCTCTGAAGGAGTTTTAGAGAACCTTACTACTCAGTAGAAGGCTCTGTGCTGATAGCTTCAATTTTTATTGATCGCTAATTGCTAAAATGCGATCGCTATACAATGTAATTTGCTGCAAAATACTGCCTACGATATATCTAAGCTTAACTATTCAGGGTTTCAAACCTTTATTCGGTATTTATCTTAGTAGTTTGTCAAATGGAAATTGAAGGTTCGTAGTCAGGACTTTAGTCCTAACTACAAACTTACTCATTCCTCAATTTAAACTTGACAAAGTATTTAGTTTTAAAACTTATATCCTCTAGCAAGCCAGTATTGCCAATCTGCAAGCGCTTCTTGAGTTTCAGCATCAGCGTCAATTGCTTCTATGTCAGATAGCTTTGCAGAAAATACATCTTCATCCTTGCCTTGAGGATAAACTACTTCTACATACATGTCTTTCAGGCATTCGTCTTCTGGTGCCATTCCCAGCACTTCCACCTGTTTCTCCTCGACGGTAGATGATTTACGTGACTTTTTCTTCCACTTTGCCATAAAGGGAACATTCAAAGTATCGTCTAGGTAGTAATACCAACCCATCGCTCGTTCTTCTTTGTCATCATCGGTATCGACAATAATTTCTGTTTCGATACGATGCTCTCGGCTTTCATCGCGTTCAACACTAGGCATACAAAAGAGGTTTGTGTATTATGCACCTTGATATGGTATACCGTTTTGGCAATTTCGTGTCAATTTTCTCTGTGTTTTCTCAACCAAAATAATGAGGGAATAGGGAAAACTTCTCCTGTCAAAGACGCTGCTTCGGCTTCGCTCAGCAACTGCACATATAATTAAATGCACCCAATATCCTCAAGCATCGCCAGGGAAGTATGTCAAAATTCACTCATCAAAGAAAGAAACAGAGAACCGATAAAATCATTGGCCCAAGAACTAAATTTCATGAGCATTATCGTTTTCGGCAGCATTAATATAGACCTAGTAGCGACAGTATCCAGGTTGCCCATCGCGAAAGAAACACTACTAGGGGAAAGTTTTTTGCAAGTACCAGGCGGTAAAGGTGCAAATCAAGCAGTAGCCTCAGCCCGCTTGGGAATTCCTACACAAATGGTAGGACGTGTAGGTTCACAAAGTTTCAGTGTGGAACTTGTCAACAATTTACAAGCATCTGGTGTCAAAACTGATAACATTTTTCTAGATGACACGGTTAGTTCCGGGGTTGCCATGATCATTGTAGATCATGCTGGCGAGAATCAAATTGTTGTGATTCCTGGCGCCAATGGACGTGTTAATCAACAAGATGTAGAACGATTACGCCCTTTGTTATCAAGAAGTTTGGCACTGCTTTTACAACTAGAAATTCCCATTGCATCCGTGGTAGCAGCTGCCCAAGCAGCAAAAGATGCAAACATCAAAGTAATTCTCGATCCTGCACCCGCACCAACTGATTTACCAGCAGCACTTTACCCATTAGTAGACATTATCACGCCCAATGAGGTTGAAGCAGGTCAATTAGTGGGTTTTCCTGTGGACACAGAAGAAACAGCAGCCAAAGCCGCAGCGGTTTTATTGCAACGAGGTGTGAAATGTGCGATCGTTAAACTAGGCGCTAAAGGGGTTTTCTGTGCAACCGCCACAGAAAAATTCTTTGTACCCGCATTCTCAGTTAATGCAGTTGACACAGTTGCCGCTGGTGATGCTTTTAATGGCGGTTTGGCAGTTGCGTTGGCAGAAGGGCTTTCTCTACATCAGGCGGTTGTTTGGGGTGCGGCGGCGGGTGCTTTGGCAACTACAAAACTAGGCGCACAAACTTCGCTACCAGATAGATTTACCCTTGATGCATTTCTCCAAGCAAAAGGTATTGTTTAAATAATTCGTAATTCGTAATTCGTAATGACGCTCGTACCTCGCTACCGCTGAGGGTAATTGGGAATCAAGAGGACACGGGGACGCGGTGAGTGTAAATGAAAGTTTCTCCGCGTCTTCCCACACCTTGTTTTTGATAAAAAAGCGATAACTTCCTAGTGCTTTGCGACTACAGCTGTCTTATCGTAGGAACTGTGGTATTGATAAATTTATAGAGAATATGTTGACGAAGCGAAAAAGTCGCAGTGTTGCCGCCGTTTTAGCTTTTTCTGGCACACTAACCATTTCTGGATTACATAAATTTTATTTAGGACAGCCACTTTGGGGTATTCTATATGTCTTACTTTCTTGGACACCAATTCCCAAGGTAGCCAGTGCAATTGAGGGAGTGTGGTACTTAGCCCAAGATGAAGAAGCTTTTGATCGAAATTTTAATCTCGGTAAGTCGGCGCTCAAAAACTCCCAACAAGCCGGGAATCAGGTAAATACAATTGCCAGTGCTTTACGCGAGTTAGACGCGCTGCGCCAGGATGGACTTATCTCTGAGTATGAATTTGAGCAAAAACGCCGTCAGTTATTAGATCAGATTTCTTGACAAAAGCAATAATTTATGGATAACTGGCTGCCTTTAAACCCCAAGTTGCAAAAACTCCGTGCTAAGCTCCTCCAAGACCCGTATTATCGACTCCAATCTGGCGAAGAAATTCAACTAGCGGTAGAGTTGGGTATCCGCATTGACGCCAACCAAGCAACTGTTGACGATTGGTTGCGCTTGCCTGGTTTATCAATTCACCAAGCGCGATCGCTTGTAGAACTTTCTGGCTCTAGTGTAAAATTTTACTGTATTGAAGATATTGCTGCGGCTTTAAGCATACCAGCACAGCGCCTAGAACCATTAAAGCCACTGCTAAATTTTAGCTATTATGATGACGAGTCTCTAGATCATCCTACACATTTAGTCAACGCAAACACTGCAACGGTTGAGAAGTTAATACAAATACCATTTATCGATATGTCTTTGGCGCAAGCAGTAGTGCAAAATCGGTTGACAGCTGGGCCTTATCGTAACTTAGTTGATTTCCAGCGCCGATTGCAGTTACCTGGTGATGCGATCGCTCAGTTAATGTATTATTTGCGATTTTGAAGTGCCAAAATTACAGCCAAGATTCTAAATCATTGCCTTGCCAAGTTCCAGCAAACTTCAACAAATCACCTGCTTTGCTTCCTCGCTTAATCGGAGCTAGCTGACGGAGTGGACGATGCTCAGTAGTATCTTGATTTTGGAGAGAATCTAGAAATTCACTGACTAGGGAAAGCTGATCGGGTGGTAGTTGAGCTAGTTGTTGTTCAATTTTTTGGAGTAGTTCTGGATATGTCATTAACACCTCACTATTTTTTTAGCTTGTTATGATCTTAAATCTGTTGTTGAACATAGCGAATCTTTAACAACAATCATTTTTTTTGGCGATCGCCTAAAATTTGGAAATCCCTCGTTTACTGACCTTTGATTTTCAGCATCAGCTATGATTACCTGGTGATGCGATCGCTCTCTTCAAGTCATACGATATTTAATTGATCACACCAGAAGAAAAAATAATTTATTTTGCACGACTACTTAGCAAGGTGGGCATGGCCATGCCCACCTACAGGTTATTCCTTATTTTTAACTTGATGCAGAATTAGCAGCCTGAGAAGCTTTCACCGCTGGAGAACCACCCATGCGAATTTCGGAGGTGAAGGAAGCCATGCCGGAGTTACCAAATTGCTTGTGAACAACTCCCATTCGCAAATTAGAACTTGCAAACCACAGACGCTCTTGGGAGCGCATATTTTCATATTCTGTAGTGATAGTCAATGCGTCATCATTATCTATTTTGTAGTGTCCAGCTACTGGGGTTTCGCTATGAACTGTTTGACGCAGTAATTTACCTTTTGCGGGGTTATCTGCATCAGGTACGGAGACTAATACACTAGAACCGCTAATTTTGTCTTTTTGTCCTTCTGTTGTGCTATTCCAGGTAACTTTCATCGCACAAGAAGCAGAACTAGGGGCAATTTTATATCGTTGACAAAGTTTCACGACTTCTAGATGAGTTACTGGCAGTGTTTCAATGATAATTTCTGATTTACCATCTTCTGATTGCTTGAGTGCGAAATTGTGGTTAGTGCGATGGGAAAACCATTTACCCGCACTTAATTCAAAAAACTCTTCAATATTCATGAATGAAACTATCCTGCATCAAAATGCTAAAAATCCTACTAGTTATTAAAAAATAGTGGGAGGTTTGATCTCAAGCTTGATTGTCCGCTTCTTCAAGCTTTTTAAGGGAAATCCTCGCTGCTTCAGCAACATGGGGATGACCGTCTTTTTCTAAGTATTTCAAAGCTGAGACACTTTTGGGGGTAGGAAGATCGCCCAAAGCCTCTGCAAGACGTTGCCTAATTAACCAGTCATCTGATTGGGCAAAGCGGAGGATTTGATCTACAGACTCAATATCTTTAATTTCTCCCAGAGCTGCGATCGCAGCCTGTTGTAATACTACTTCCTCACTGTCCAATGCTTGAATAAGGATTTCACGAGCGCGGGGGTCTTTAATATTACCGAGAGATACGGCAGCACTAAACCGTACTAGCCAATCAGTATCCTCATAAAATGCCCGTGACAGCGCCTCAAAGGCTCTGGTATCACCTAAATATCCTAAAGCACCAGCGGCATCAGCACGAATACCGTAGTCTGAGTCTGTTTCCAGAATTCTGACCAAAATTGGATAACATTCTGGCGTCTGCTTGATTCCCAGGGCAAATATTGCCATTGAGCGCAGTTGCAGAGATTCGTCATTTAAGACCTTTTTAATCAAAGGTACAGCATCCTCAGAGGGAACATGACGCAAACTGGCGAGGGCTACCATGCGATCGCGCAAATTGGAGCTTTCTAACTGAACAGAGATTTCCTCTAAACTTGGAGCAGCCATTTAGTTTACAGCGCTTTGTTTACTTATCTTTAATTTACCTGATTCGCTCATCAGGCTGTCATCATTGCGAAGTAGTAGTTTAGCTTATTCAAAAAGAAGCCCCGCGCTCTAACGCTTCGTTGAGCGTCGGGATGAATTTTTGGGCAATGACGAATTGACCCACAAACAATTCAATCTGTAGGATTGAATTGTTTGTGGGTCGATGATAGCGAAGCGGTAGCGAGTCATCCAGCGTCGGAATTGCCATTTTCTGGAATTTTTAACGAGTCTATCCAGTTTTCTACAACATGAGTCATAGTCGTATCTTTCATTTGAGAATATAAACGTAACTTATCCATTCGGCGTTTACTCATTCGTATTCGTAAATAATCTTCTTTCATGAAATACCCTCAATATCTCCTCATTATGTTATCCTATTTATAGGTCGAAAACAAAAAATACACAAATGAAAATTTCATATCAATACAAAATCAAACCTAATAAAGAGCAAGCAAAAAAAATTGAAAAAACATTAGATATGTTGAGATGTCAATATAATTATCTGCTTGCTGAAAGATTTGATTGGTATGAACAAAATCGTTGTTCTGTTGATAGATGTCCATTAATTTGTCATCTTCCCGAATTAAAAGAGCAACCGAACTATTACAATCAAAAAGCATCTTTGGTTCAACTGAAAATAGATAGACCTTGGTACAAAGATGTTCACTCTCAAGTATTACAAGAAGTCCCTAAGAAAGTTGAATTAGCCTTTGATAGATGGTTGAAAGGTGATGTTAATGGGAAAAAATCTGGTAAACCTAGATTCAAAGGTAAATGTTCTAATTGTGGTCATAAAGTTAAAAAGCCACTATCTCAAAGAATACATAACTGCACAATATGTCATGTAAATCTTTGTAGAGATTTGAACGCGGCTATCAATATAAAGGCGCGTGGGACGCACGCCCTTAAAGCTCAATTAATGTCTTCATAGAAGAGTCTTTGAGAAGCCCGCGCTGACTTGCGTTGCACGAATCGTCGGGTACGTCACCGGCTTTATATAATACCTCAATTATGAGTAAAAAACTAACAAATGTTACTTGATTACGGTGTTGTGTAGTGAATTGAACAGTGAGAATTAACACTTAGCTGTGTCTGGGGTATGAAGAGTCCTTCGAGATGGCAAACGTAAGTTAGAGGTACGACTTCATGTACAGCTTCAAACGTTCAGGAGAATAAATAATCATGGTTCAACTCAGCGAACGTCCAGGTACTAAAAAAATCACAAATTTACAAGAGAAGTTCGTTTATGGAATTGGTGCGATGTACGATGCAGAACATCGCTTTTTAGAAGCACAGCAATTGATGTACCAGTGTTGTCAATATAACCAGTTGAAGTCTTTAACCGAAAACCATATTCGGGAAACCGAGCAACAAATCAAAAATCTAGAGCAGGTTTTCAGCATACTAGGAAAGCAACCACAGCGAATTACTTGTGATGCTGCCGCTGGACTAGTTAGTGATGCTCAAAAATTCATGCTGCTGAGTGCTGATAATCCCAAAATTTGTGACCTGGGATTAGCAGGAGGTCAAGCCAAGGTAGAACAATTGGAGATTGCTTGCTATCGTGGTTTGATTAAAGTTGCTGAGCAGATGGGACAAAACCAGATTGTACAATTGCTACAGCAAAATTTGCAGCAGGAAGAACAGACAGCGCAAAAACTTGAGCAGCATATGCCTCAGTTACTTCAAGAGGCGAAGTCGGCTGAAGGTTCTAGTGCTGGTAGGTCTCGTTAATCAACGGCTAGGCATCTAATTTTTCATCAATAGACCTCTTGCAAAAGTCGGATACTCGCCAGAAAATAAATTTTCTGGCT
>NZ_JCACKM010000148.1:0-16990 GCF_059505385.1 Desmonostoc vinosum | reverse complement strand
GGGGATTGGGGATTGGGGACTGGGGATTGGGGACTGGGGATTGGGGACTGGGGACGCGGAGATGCAAAGACGCGGTGAGGGAGTCCGGTTTTGGTGGTTTCTCCTGCATAGGAACTGCCGAATCCCTTCGCTGAAAGCGTTCTCGTTCGCGCAGCGTCTCCGATAAAAGAAGGGTAGGGGGACGCGGAGAAATTTTCTCCCTCATCTCCCGGTTGGTGAGCGGAGTAGTACTGCGAAGCAGAACCCGCAGGGTACCACATCCCTCTCATCCCCTAGCCTATCGAGTTAACGTTAACTTACTTTAAAGTTACTCTCAGAAAATAAAGCGATTTTTAAACGCGCTTTAATGCGATAAGTAAGGATTGGTGTTGACTATAAGCTTGATTTATCAAAGGTTTTGCAGCTTTGGGGTCTTGTTGACGCGCTCAGCATTTGATGTAACCAGTAACAACTTATTTTAATTAAAACTTAAGATTTTTGACAGATTGACTGCTTAGGAGCGATCGCGCGTATTGTAGAAATTGACATTCAGCTTTTAAAGCTCATGCCCACTTCACTTACGGAGCCTGCCCTAAATGAGCATTTTTAACAACTTTCTCCGTTCCCTGTTGCTCACTGTAATTTTTAGTTTTGTTGCCCCCATGGTTTTAGTCGGTGGTATTTTGCTGCTTGTAGTCCTTATTGGACATATTCCCGGTTTACAAGGGTTGACTGAAACAATTCCGACTCAAATATTGCATTTTCTAGCGACTTTTGGCAGCGGAATCCCACTACATGGACTACTTGTGATTAGTTTAACTTGCAGTTTTGTTGGCGCACTATTTGACATCTATGCTTATTACAGATGTCAAATTTTACGAATTGATTCTTAAGTTCAGATGTTCGTAGAACAATAACGTTGTATTCCCAAATGTGGAAAATATTGTCATCCCCATCTAAAAGTCAGGTTGAGCATGGATAAATAAATTTTTATTAACTAAATTGAGTATTGAGGATTAGATACTCACAATTTTTAAGTTATATTTTATACTCTATTTTTAATAAAAACCTGTCGAAAGCTATAAATACTTTGAACAAAACGGCAATAAAGTTCCTCGTTAAGTACAAAAATTTCACTAGAATGCACAATAGCAGAATGCCTGTTCATTTTAATGAACGTAGTAAAGTGTGTCTTATGACCACTAGACATTCTATATTGAGTTTATTACGAGGTTTTTTGATAGCTCATGGTTTGGCCGTTTAAGCCCAGGTTTCGTAAACAAATTGCTCGAATTGAAATTACTGGCGCGATCGCCGGTGCTACTCGCAAACGCGTTCTAGAAGCCCTAAAAACAGTAGAGGAGAAAAAATTTCCCGCATTACTGTTACGCATTGATAGCCCTGGCGGTACAGTAGGGGATTCCCAAGAAATCTACAGTGCGCTGAAGCGTTTGCGCGAAAAAATCAAAATAGTCGCTAGCTTTGGTAATATTTCGGCTTCAGGAGGTGTCTATATTGGTATGGGAGCCGAGCATATTATGGCTAACCCAGGTACGATTACAGGCAGTATTGGTGTGATTCTGCGTGGAAATAATATAGAACGCTTGCTGGAAAAAATTGGTGTTTCCTTCAAGGTAATTAAGTCAGGGCCTTACAAAGACATTCTCGCCTTCGACCGAGAACTGACGGAACCAGAACAACACATCTTGCAAGAGTTGATAGACACTAGTTATCAGCAATTTGTGCAAACTGTAGCCGATGGGCGTTCTTTGGCAGTAGAAACAGTGAAAAGTTTTGCTGATGGTCGGATTTTTACTGGACAGCAAGCCTTAGAGTTGGGTGTTGTAGATCGTTTGGGAACAGAAGAAGATGCACGACGCTGGACAGCAGAACTAGTTGGTCTTGACCCTGAAAAAACACTTTGTTACACCTTAGAAGAGCGTAAACCCTTATTGAGTCGCATTCTACCTGGGAATCGTCAAGGCTCATCAAGAATGAGAGCTGGTATTGATTGGCTCGAATTTGAAATGTCTACTAGTGGTTTACCACTTTGGTTATATAGACCATAACTTTTTAATGTCATTAGTCATTTGTTTTTTGTCCTTTGTCGTTTGTTTGATAACCAATGACCAATGATTAATAACCAATAACTAATGACTAATGACCAATAACCAATAACTAATTAAGGAGGATTGCGGAGTGGAGTGGCAAATGCGAGCTATTCGTGGGGCAACAACCGTTTCAGAAAATAGTATTGAAGCAATCAAAGAGGCGGTAACGGAACTACTAGATGAACTAGAAAACCGAAATCAACTCCAACCAATGGATATTGTTAGTGTTACTTTTTCTGTGACACGCGACTTAGATGCTATTTTTCCAGCTGCGATCGCCAGATCTCGTCCTGAATGGGATAATGTCGCCATGTTGGATGTGCAGCAAATGCATGTGGAAGGCAGCTTACAGCGCTGTATTCGGTTGTTAATCCACGCTAACTTGCTTACCTCTGCTCCAATTCATCACACTTATTTACGTAACGCTGCTAACTTGCGCCCCGACTGGAGTTTACCGCAGTCATTACAAACATCACAGCCAATAGTTGAGTCAAAAGTCTACAATAAACACGCAAATTTTATGTAAAATGCTCGACTCTGGCGACGAAAGCTGACTGGAGAAATTTTTGTGCAAACGACGCTACTTGACTGGCTTCAAGTAGCGTCGGATCACAATACGGTTCAGTTAATGCAAAAAAAGAAGATTAGACGCTTAATTTCCTGAGTTGAAATTAGATTAATGCTTCTTTAGTAACAATCGTTCGTCAAAATCCAACGCACCCAAAGGATTTTCTATATCTATCCATGAAACCTGCGCTTCTAGCTTGTCACAACACTCACGCACCAGGCGCAGACCTTCATCCAATACAAGTTGAGCAGTTGTCGGGGTAAACTCTTGCAATATCGCGGTCTCTATTGTCTCATAGTGATCAAGGTCTTTGCTCAGTTTTGCTAGAAACTTTGCACCTTCACTAGTGTCTCTCATCGCAAACTGTAAAATTGAATTGATGTAAGCCTTGACTTTGGGATTTTTAATCCCTTCTGTAGCTGAAGTATAGAGCAATTCACCATTGAGATATTCAAAATCTGGTACATAAAGCTGATCGCCTACTAGTTCAAATAGCTGGTTGCCTTTTACTGGCCTCACCCTTAACTTCTCACGCCTGACTCGGTGAGATGCATTATCAAGCAGTGTAATTACAGCTAAAATCACAGAGGGGTAGTTACTATCTATGCATCTTATTTCCACAGTACCAAGTTTGTTGAGTCGGACTGGGTTCCAAGCTGACTTAAGTAAGCTGCCTCCTGCTTCTAAAAACAGGTTACGTTCAACTCCAGCTTTTTCCATTGCTTGCAACCAAGCATAGTAGCGAGCAAATTGCTGCTCAACTAAACTCTCTACGCTATCAGCATAAGGCATGAGTCCGCCAACAGGCTGCAAATGCGTATATACTCCCTCCCAACCAAAGGTTTCGCTACCTCGATAACGAATTGTGTGCGCGGCTAGTCCAATTGCTTGTCCTTCATAAAAGGGACACGCACGTGTCAGAGAAATGAGCGCTGAGTCAAAAGCTGTAGCTAAATTGTATATATTCAGTAGCTCCTCTCGCTCTGCTGGCATAGAGTTGTAAGAAACTGCAATACGAGAGTCAATTACCCCAGGCGGGACTTCCAAATGCAAATGTGTGCCAGTACATTTACCAGCGTGCAAAAATCGATCATAGCCGACAGTCCGCGCTTGAATATGGTAATTCGGCCGATCGCGCATTACTGGCATAATATGCAAGGGATAGCTAGACAGAGGATAAAGTCGTAAATCTAGTTGTCGCGCGGCAGCGATCGCCAACTTGAGATTTTTGAGATATTCTTGGGCTAACTCTGTGGCACTATATGCTGGAGGAGTATTAATCTCCACCATATTCTTCACAAATTCTGGTACAAAATAATTCGGGTTTATACCTTGTGCCTTTGCCATCGAATGACAAATGTGCAAAAATTCATCAGCGCGATCGCTTAGTTGACCCGCTTCATCTACCAGAAAAAACTCTTGTTCAAGACCGATACGACGCCTAACTACATCCATATCGCCAATCAATGCTAGCAGGGGCGTACAAATTGTACTCCTGACAAACCGTATATCTCAATACAATTTCACGAAACTTATGCATCATTTGGCATGAAGCAAAATACTTTCAATGATTATTAAGACGGTGATTGATTCAGATGGCGATCGCAACTGCATCAACTGAATAAATTAATATTAAATACCCTCTTGATTAACAATAGTCTAAGTTTTAGAATGCGATGTGGTTACAGTACAGCTATATGGTCAAACTAAAAACTCTTTGAAATTGAAGGGACGACCAATTCCTGAGAATAATATTTGGATTGCTGCGATCGCCTGACAGTATCATTTAACTTTAGTATTACGCGATCGCCACTTTGGAAAAATTGATGGGTTGATAGTTAAAACCTAGTAAAATTACTCTGAATATATCTTTTATTGTGTAGTATATAAAACAGCACATAAAAGTCATTGGTCAACTAACTGGCATGGTTGCAGACCACAGCATAGATTTTCAAACGTATCTACAATCTCTGAGCGAGGATGACACATACAGAGATTGGCAAGAATTCTACACTGCACCTTGGCGGTATCCTGCGGGAAGCCGCTTTGCGTCTACGTTTTTCAATTCCTCAAATTTCCACTAAAATTGAGGCAACAGTTAATTCTTTACGGAATGCAATCTTAATCCTTACTAAGGTACTTTAGGAGAATATTGATCATGAGTCAATATGTTTTGCTTCGGATTCAAGCTATTCAAGAAGAACTAGAAGCATTAAAAAGAACTGTTCTGCATCAACTTGAAGGTTCTCGAAATAAAACTCAAATTCAAGGATTATGGAAAGATATTCTTGTCACTGAGCAAGATTTAGAAGAAGCTGAAAAAGCAGTTTTTCGAGATGCAATTCAGTGGGAAGATTAGATTAAAAATTTCTTAATTACTTCTAGGTATTGCGGGAGTTTTTTTTAAACTCTTCTTCCGCTTCTTGTTGGTGTTTAATGCCGACTGCACGCGACACTTTCAGCTTCGCTTTCATTTGATAACGCACGCTAATCGTGTACTATTTTGTATAAAATCAAACAGTGCCGAGCGATCGCAACACGCTACGACAAACGCGCTATAAACTTTCTAGGTGCAATTTATCTGGCTGCTTCTGTTATTTGGCTTACTTAATTGATGACATGCCCTAAGAGCTTCTGAATATTCATTAATGGAGCTTAAATAAATTTCTATATCTGATAAGAGTGAATCATACTTTGTTTCAAGGTCTAATCCTAAATGAAAGTTTTTCTGTATAGATTTGTCAATTTCATTTATTACCTTCAAAGGATTGATGTCAGACAATTGAATTCCAATCAAGTATTCACGAATTAATTGGTTAATTTTTTCTTGATGATTTTTACCCAACACAATTTCATTTTCTAGCTTCAAAATTAGCTTTGAAAATTGTTTTTGGTATCCTGAGTAAACATTAGAAGACGAAGCCATTGGAATTTTAAACTTTAATTCTCCAATAGCTACCCGGTTCTCGGCAATCTTATCATAAATCTTCCAAGATTCCTTAAGAAGTTTAGCTATGTCTAGCCATGTTCTATAGTTAGGATAATCTTCTTTTAGAAATTTTATATAAATTCAAAATTCGAGAGGGTGGAGAAATAGCTTGAATAACAACACCTGCATCTTCAAGCCATTTCTCGCAAGTATATTCAGGTTTAGCTTTGTGCAGATTGATTTAATTGTTGTTGAAGTTGTTGGACTTCTTCAACTGATAAGCCTGTGGAGGGAGCGATAATATCTATCGCCACTCCTCTGCGTAAGAGATTGATAGCAATTTCGCGTTGTTTTCTTTCTTCCCCTTTTGTCTCACCTTCTGCCAGGATTGAACGATAAACAGTAGATTCTTGCATGATGTCCCTCCGCAACAGCCGATAAATCACTTCTGACTCTAATTTTAGCCCAGCTAAAATCCCCGATGCTGCCATCAAATTCGCTTGTGTTATGGGGTCTGCGATCTGATCAATTATTTGGGCAGCTTGATGCAATGTTTCCTCTGAATCTGTGCTTTGCCCAAGTGTCGCAAAGGGAATCAGCCCAGGATATTGCAGAAAGAGCGAGGCGGGTTGCTCCCACAGGCGGATCACTTCAAACTCATGACGAGTACATTCCATAGTAAAGCTGGTTTGATACACCCGCTCCGAACTAGTCTGCTTTAGGTAAATCACAACTTGTCGCATCGGTTTGGTTGGATCTTTTCGGTACATTCGCACGCGATAGTCTAACATCCGAAATGGAACATTATCCTTGGGAAGTGTTTGAAATTCGATATGCAAAACCGATTCGTCCGATGCCAGCAGAATCAAGGCATCGGCTCGAATCGGATCAAGGGAGAGTTCAGAGGGCTTGATTTCTGTCAGTACGACGGATTTTCCCAGCAGCCAACTAGCAAAGTCGGCTGAGAAGTGTTCGGCAAGAAATCGGCAGGTGTCGTCATACATGAAGGAAATTGTATAACTGGCTATGCCAATTTGGAAAAGAACTTTACCTAATTGATGACACGTCCTAGCAAACCTTCCACTTGCAACAAATCCAACCCCCGCTCAAATATTTCATCAATCGGCAACATTTCACCACTAACAGTCATAAATTTATGGTCTTTAGTTGCTCGAAGCACTGAACCATCTTCTAAACAATACTCAAATACTTCTTGTTGCCCGCGATTATGCCACTGTGCTACTGGTTGTGTATAAACATTCCCATTACTATCAACACTATAAACCGTGCATTCAACTTGTTTTTCTACAATCTTGCCAATAGGCATAAAACCATATTCCACAGTCAAGATTTCTGTGTCATAGCTTAAGCAATATTCGGCAAACTTCAGCATCTGCTCAAATAATTCATCAGCTACTTGTTTCTTGACTCCATTTTTCGCTGCCCCATCAACAAATTTTTCTCTCTGCTTCTGCATCTCGGAAACCTTCTTTTTACCCATCGCCCGACGCAACAAGTCAGCTTGTCCTAAAGAATATCCAGCCATATCTTGAGCAATTTTCATAATTTGCTCTTGATAAACCATAATTCCGTAAGTTTCATCTAATATTGGTTCTAAAATAGTGTGTTCATAATCAATTGTTTCTCGCCCATGTTTACGGTTAATAAACTTTGGAATTAACCCGGCGTCTAACGGCCCTGGTCGATAAAGTGCCAAAATTGAAGAAATATCTTCTATATTAGAGGGCTTCAAATCTCTAACTATTTGACGCATCCCTGAAGATTCTAATTGAAATATTCCTTCTAATTCCCCTGCTTCTAATAGTGAATAAGCTTTTTGTACATCTTTTGGTAAAGTGCTATGTTCACCTTTAGCTAATATTTTTTGTGCTTTTCTTTCTTGGTGAGTAATTTCATCAGGATCAACACGATATCCTTTAGTTTCTTCAATTAAATCAAGGGTCTTTTGAATTAATGTCAGGTTCCTTAAACCCAAGAAATCCATTTTCAACAAACCCATGGATTCCAAGTCTTCCATGAAATATTGGGTAATTACTGAACCATCATTGTTTCGTTGCAGCGGGACAATTTCATCTAATGGTTCGTCAGAAATTACCACACCCGCCGCATGAACACCAAAGGTTTTGTTAGTTCCTTCAATTCGCATCGCCATATCAATCCAATGGCGAACTCTGGGTTCATTTTCATATTTTTCTCTAAACTCTGGTTCTGGAGTTTCATGAGAAATCATCACCTTAAGTTTGGTTGGCTTCCCCCGCACTACAGGAATTAATTTCGCCATTTTATCGGCTTCGCCATAGGGAATATTCAATACTCTAGCGACATCTTTCAAAACTGCTTTGGATGTTAGGCGGTTAAAAGTAATGATTTGAGCAACTCTATCTGCACCGTATTTTTCAGTTACATATTCTAGAACTTTATCCCGTTGTTCAATACAGAAATCCGTATCAATATCAGGCATAGATTTCCGTTCTGGGTTCAAAAAGCGCTCGAATAGCAAACCATGATGTACAGGATCAATATTGGTAATTCGCATCGCATAAGCAACTAATGAACCAGCCGCTGAGCCACGGCCCGGGCCCACAGGAATATTGCTATCTCTCGCAAATTTAATGTAGTCCCAAACTACTAAAAAGTATTTAGAAAAACCCATTTGCTGAATCATTTTCAGTTCGTATTCCAATCTGTCTTTATAGATGGAATCGACTTCATGGCGGGATTTACGATTTAATCTTTCTAAAAGTCCGCTCCATGCAACTTCTTCTGCGTAAGTATCGGCAGTATGACCAGAGGGAATGGGTGGGGTGGGAATTTGAGGCTCACCCATGATATGGTAAGGTTCGACTTTATCAGCCACTTCTTCTGTAGTGGCGATCGCCTCTGCAATTACATCATCCGGCAGATGGTCACGAAATAGCAACTTCATCTCGTCCGCCGATTTGAGATATTCTGTGCCGCTATAACGCATCCGGTTTTCTTCTAAGATTAACTTCCCGGTTTGAATACACAACAAAGCATCATGGGCTTCGACATCAAAACAAGAAATAAAATGAGAGTCGTTAGTCGCAACAAATTTAATCCCTAATTCTCGCGCAATTTTGATAATCTCAACATTAACGATGCGGTCTTCTTGAGAGCCGTGGTCTTGAATTTCTAGATAATAATCATCACCAAACACATCTTTATACCATTGGGCAACTTTACGGGCCGCGTCTGGTCTGCCACTCAAAATTGCTTGGGGAACTTCACCACCTAAACAAGCACTAGTGACAATCAATCCTTCATGATATTCTTTTAATAATTCTTTATTAATACAAGGACGAGAAAAAATACCTTTACCTTGCACACCTTTGAGATGAGAAATTGTGGTTAATTTGACTAAATTTTTGTAACCTTTTGTATTTTTAGCTAAAACAACTTGATGATACTTGGGACGGCGTTCTTGTTTCTCAATATTGCCGTTGATGATATACATTTCGTTGCCGAGAATTGGCTTAATATTTTGACTGCGGCAAATTTTAATTAACTCAACTGCCCCATACATGACACCATGATCGGTAAGCGCGATCGCTTTCATGCCAAGTGCGATCGCTCGCTCAACTAACTCTGGCAGTTGACTTGCCCCATCGAGCAAACTGTAGTCACTGTGAATATGCAAAGGGACAAAGGACATAAGCGTCTCCAACCACAAGCCAAAAACATCTCAAAGGACAACACCTATCGGTGTACCCTTGTAAGCAGGATTTTGTAAAGCAACGGCATCTTAGATTAACTCGTTTACGAAATTTTCACTTCCGAAAGTGAAGTTTTAATAATTACATCAGTAAATCCGCATCCACTAATGAGTCAACCAGAGAGCAACACTTCGCTTGAAACCAAAGCTGGCCCATGGTGGCAGCGTATTCCTCTGACGTTACAAATTGTCATCGCCCTAGTAGGTGCCATCATTGTCGGAGTTGCATTTGGTGCAGGAAACATCAACCCAGCTAATGCTAGCTTCATCAATAACTTAGCAATTCCTTCTGAATTGGTGCTGAAGGCTCTACGCGCCCTCTCCACACCTTTAATCTTAATGGCAGTACTGCATACCTTAATGACTACGAATATCCCTGGCACAGCGGGGCGTCGTCTGGCGGTGCTGCTGATTACTAATACTACAGTAGCTATTATTATTGGACTTTTAGTGGCAAACGTCCTACGTCCGGGCACTTGGCGACCTTTGCAAGCGCCAGAAGGGACACAAACAACAGGTCAAGGTCTCGATCCTTGGGGACTACTTAAAGATGCTGTTCCAGAAGCTATTTTGAAACCGTTGGTGGATAACAATGTTATCCAACTGATCGTCATCGCTCTCAGCTTTGGTATAGTCCTACGGGCATTAAAATCAGAACAAATTGCTCAAGGCAAGAGTGGATTCCAACCAATTGAAGATGTGATCGGAGTTTTGTTTGAGGCAGTAATTCGCATCCTCAACTGGGTAATTGCTTTGGTTCCCTTAGCAGTATTCGGAATCGTTGCCAAAACCGTCGCACTGCAAGGCTTTGCCCCTTTCCAATCTCTAGCAGCCTTTATCCTGGCAGTGTTGATAGCACTGGCATTGCAAGCTGGCTATTACCTCACGAGAATCAAACTCGGTTCTTGGGTAAATCCCCTAAAATTTCTATCTGGCACTTCCGATGCCCTTTTAACAGCTTTCTCAACTTCTTCCACAGCGGCGACTATGCCCGTCACTTTTGAAGTTTTGCAAACAAAAGTTGGTTTAAGGGAATCTTCTGCCTCTTTAGGGGCGTTAGTTGGAGCAAATTTCAATAATGATGGAACTGCGCTTTATGAAGCGATGTCTGCGTTGTTTATCTCCCAAGTGCTAGGGCAAAATCTGAATCTAGGACAGCAATTAATTGTAGTTCTAACCTCGGTGTTTGCTTCGGTGGGTGCGGGGACTATTCCCAATGCCGGACTGGTAACGATGACACTGGTATTCACTTCTGTTGGCTTGCCCACACAATATATAGCTTTGCTAGTAACAATAGACTGGTTTCTAGATCGCTGCCGCACTGCGATTAATGTCATGGGAGACATGACAGTCAGCGCTTTACTTGACGGCAAAAAACCTCGTGCTGTGGACGAGATTTAAACAATTAAAATTCGTAGGGTGTGTCAGTTTTCGATTTACCCTCAGCTTACGGCTAAATTATTCGTACTGACGCACCCTACCAACCACTCGTAGAGAAGCTTTTGCAAGAGACTCTATGAGTTATGCTCACAAAGAACGATGAAAATATTTCTTCCCGACTCCCCACTCCCGACTCCCCACTCCCTATTTTCAAGGTTTTAATGCTGTTGCGGCCCCTTGGCATCGCATTCTTTATACCAGCAGCGTTCTAGAAGTTGAATACGCCAAGTGTAGGCAAAATGATGAGGATTTAGTATCAGTTTAGTATCACGGCTAAACAGAGGCTGGTTGAGATACTGCCAAATGGGAAATTGAATTTTGGTGTGTTTTGAAGCCATAAGAACAATAAGTTAAAAGTACTGTGGCAGGAGTTAATATTTTGTATAAAAACTGCCTATACTGATTATTTAGTTAAAGATTAAACTGTCTTTTAATAATTGTCCTGGTGGCAATTGCGTAATTGCCTCAATTTATTTATTCAGACCATTTCCGGTAAAATACTGAAATTATCTTCATCAAAGCTTATAGAACAAGGAACAGAGAATTCGCTACCGCTACGCTAACGTAATTACGTCTAATGTGAATTAGATATTAAAACTTAAATGATTTTGTCGATGCCCTCACCCTAAATAAAAAAACAGGAGCTTTCATAAAGCTCCTGTTACGCATTAATTCATTAACCTAATAATGAGTACCCGTTTTCCGATGGTTAATAGCAGTCACAGCATCCGGTTTGAGTAATCTACCGTCATCAACGATCGCATACACGACCCAGTGATCGCCACATTCTATACGTTGGCTAACCGAGCATTCCAGATAGGCTAGAGCATCGTTCAATACGGTACAACCGTTACCTGCAACTCCTGTTTTAAAGTTGGCAAATCGGTCTTCTCCTGGGGCAAAAGATTTACGAAAATGTTTCGTGTAGTCTACATGATTGCCTTCGGGTAAGATATTTAAAGCAAATTTACCGCCCGGATACATCAAAGATTCGATCGCACGATCTTTGGCAATGGCAATAGTCAAACCAGGTGGGTTAAAGGTGGCTTGAGAAACCCAAGCGCCTAGCATAGCGGTGGATACTTCTCCTTGTTTAGCCGTCAGCACGCAAACGGAACCAACAATCCGACCAACAGCCTGTTCTGTAGGAGTGGCAGCTTGTTGTGGCATACGCACTTTTTTGGCTTTTTTCAAACCCTGAGCAAAATCTGTGCCGACTTCTTCACAATATTTGAGAGTCACATCGTCGGGTTTAAACTTGACTTTTAAAGTATCAAAGCCAAAGCGATAACCAGCATCCCGGAGTTTACCTTCAATTAAATCAAATGCTTCGCCACTCCAACCAAAGGAACCAAACACCCCAGCAAGTTTGCTATTGTCACCAATAGACAGCACAATCCCTAAAGCGGTATGTATGGGGGTGGGTGCATGACCGCCAATTGTGGGAGAACCAATGATGAAAGCATCCGATTGTTCAACGTTGGTGCGAATTTCATCGGGGGTGGCAAATTCGCAGTTAATTGATTTGACAGCAACTCCCCCTTTGGTCAGCCCCAAAGCCATCGCCTGTGCTAAAGTTGCCGTGTTTCCATAAGCGGAGGCATAAAGTAGGGCAACAGATATCTCTCGGTCTCTTTGAGAACGACTCCATTCTCCATAAGATTTGGTCAGTTCCATTAGGCTAGAACGCACCAATGGCCCATGACCCACAGCATACATTCTCACCTGCAAATCGGAGATTTTCTCTAATGCTGCTTCCACATGCGGTGCATTTGGAGCCATTAAGCAATTGTAGTAGTAACGCTGGTCTTCTTTGAATGACTCCCAGTTGTCATCAAACGCTTCATCACCACAGATATGCACGCCAAATAATTTATCTGTGTAGAGAATTTGGGTTTGGCGATCGTAGGTACAAAGTGCTTCTGGCCAACGGGGGCTGGGAGTTGGTACGAATCTCAAAACATGATCCTTACCTAAATCGAGATTTTCTTTCCCACGCATCACCAAAATATTTAATGTGTCATCGGGGAAAGCTGCACGCAAGTTAGCCGCACTCAGAACAGAACAGACAAAGGTTAGCTGTGGCGCTAATTCCAACATTGCCTTGAGAGTTGCCACACGGTTAGGACTAAAATGTCCCAAGATGACATAATCTAACTTTTTCAAGTTGATGGTCTGTTGTAATGCTTCTAGATAAATTGCTGTGAAAGTTTCAGCAGGTGGGTCAATCACAGCGGTCTTATCACCTTCAATTAAATAGCAATTCGAGGTAGTACCTCTTTCTAGTGCGTATTCAATCTCAAACCGCAGACGTGACCAACTACGCGCCCTAAGAACTTTAGTATTTGTAGCAATCGAGAGAACTTGTACGTCACGAGGTTTGGAATCGCTCATAGATTTTGGGTGATGTGGGGAGAAAAAATGCAAAAACCGGGTAGATTTTGCCCAGTTTTGAGTGTTTTCAATGAAGCGTGTCAGGAAGTTTGGTAATCTCATCGGCAGTGAGGTGCTGGCGGGGGGATGAGGGGGATGGGGGGGACGAGGGAGATGAGGGAGACACGGGGACGCGGGGACGCGGGGACGCGGAGAATAACCAATGACAAATGACAATTCCCAATCCCCCACTCCCCACTCCCCACTCCCTACTCCCCATTAGTAATAATTACCCACTTTGCGATGGCGAACTGCTGTCAGTCCATCGGGTTTGGAAACACGACCTTCTTGGACTGTGCAATATACAATCCAGTGGTCGCTACACTCCATGCTGCTTTGCACTTCACATTCCATGTATGCTAAAGCGTCTGTTAATATTGGCGACCCGTTTTTGGCGGTTTGGGTTTTGACTCCGGCGAATCGGTCAGCACCGGGAAGCAAGCGCTTGAGGAAGTGCTTTTTGAGTTCTTGATAGTTTCCTTCTTCGAGGACGTTGAGGACGAAGCGATCGCCTACTTGCATTAAGGAATCGATGGCGCGGTCTTTAGCTACGGCGATGGTCAATCCTAATGGTTGTAAACTCGCTTGTGATACCCAAGAGGCTAGCATGGCACTGCTGACATCACCTTTTTTGGTGGTAATGATGTAGAGTCCGCTGCTAATCCGACCGAGGGCTTTTTCCATGTTGACGTCGAGGGACTTGAGTTGCTTGATGTTGCGATCGCGCATCAACAATTGTCCCAAGTCTGTACCCGCTTCTGCACACATCTGATATGTGGATGCAGTAGGAGCTTCTTTAATCCGAATCGCTGGAAAGGCTTCTTTGACACCCGAATCGATAAACTTTCGCCGCAGTGTATCAACTGGCTCGTCATCGCCTCCGTAGCATTCAAATAGTCCCACTACTTGTTTGTTGTTAGCTACAGCTAGGAGCGAACTGATACCAGCCTGAGCAGCAACGGCGGTAGATGGTGGCATTCCAATAATGATGCCAGCTGCTCTACCGGCTAGTTCTTGAATTTCTTGACTTTCAGCAGAGCTTAAGTCAATCATTTCTACGCCAACACCAGTTTTCTGTATTCCCTCAGCAATTGCATGACTGAGGCGATCGCTATGACCATAATTTGAGACGTAAAATAAGCCAACTGTGGTCTCTGCTTTGGCTTGTCTTTGACTCCAAGTTTCATAGCACCCAGTTAGCACGTCTAAATGATGATGTAGTAGAGGCCCATGACCGTTGGCAATGATGTTAATCTTGCCGAGTTCGCTCATCCGCTTCATGGCGTTTATGAGCGAACGAGCATTGGGGCCCATCAAACAATCGTAGTAAAATCTAAAGTCTGCTTCAATTGCTTCTAAATCTTCGTCAAAGGTGCGATCGTCACAGAAGTGCATCCCAAAAGCATCACAGGTAAAGATGGTTTGGGTTTTGCGGTCATAACTGAAGATTGTATCTGGCCAATGCAAGTTAGGCGCACTCACGAATTCGATTTCGTGTCCTTTGCCAATATCGATGCGATCGCCACTTTTAACAATTCGCTTGGAAAATGGATCGTGTACCAAGCCTTCTAAAAATTGCAGTGCTATTTTTGAAGCTAAAACTGTGGCTCTCGGCGCTAATTGCAGAACATCTTCTACTAAGCCACTATGGTCTGGTTCTGTGTGGCTGACGATAATGTAATCAATAGTCTTGGGATTGACAAGACCTTTAAGAGTGTCTAAATACAACTGCCGAAACTTCTGGTGAGAAGTATCAACTAAAACTGTCTGCTCACCCCTAATTAAATAGGAATTGTAAGTTGTACCGTTTTGCAGTCCGAATTCGATATCGAAGCGATCGCGATCCCAATCAAGAGAGCGAATCGCCGTTGTATCAGGGGCAATTTCTACAGTTTGTATAGTTAGCCGACGTTGAACGTTTTCTGCGATCGCTACCATTATTCGTCTCCGAGCGCAAATCATTAATATTTTCTTCTGTTACCATTGTCCCTATAAATTTTTTTTTAAGTTGTAGTCAAAACTATTTTTTGCAAAATTAAACTTGTATCAATTGTTTCTATTTATTAGCGGTATTTTTAACTCCAAAAATCTACTAAATATGATTTTAGTTAAGATATATACTGGGTCTTAATGTTTCTTAATTATTAGTATTATTTCCTATTTTAAAACTATCATATAGCGATCCTAAATGAGTTAGGAACAAATTAGATCCCCAACTTCTTCAAGAAGTCGGGGATCTAATTCTGTCGATATTTGTAAATCAAAGTAGAATAAATTTTTCTCTTTCAAGAGATAAAACATCAAGTATGCTGTTATTAACTTTTCGCTGAATTTAAACAAAATTTACTTTTGTTTGAGCTAACTTTCTAATCATTTAAATTGTAAAATTCGTGTAAAGTAGAAACAACAGTGTTTACGCGGAGATAAACAAAGCAAATTTAGCAAAACAAGTTTAAGAAAAAGAATTGAGCTTCTAATTAATTGTTTGCCCATCCAAGTGTGAATTTACGTAAATTGACTTTTTAAAGTTTCGATAAAATACCAGTAAAAATACTAATAACCAATTAGAATTAATGCTACTCTCTTTTTATACGGAACTTGAGCATTAATTAAGGCAGCGGCAACCAATGACGATTGTTACAGCTACGAGCTTCAACTCTGGCTGTTCGATAAAGCCAACATACGGATCAAAGCTACTGCTTTTATTTGCTTCAACGTTTTACGTTAATTTCTCACGGATGATAAATTACGAACTTCGACAAGTGTTCTTCAAGCCAATACTTTATCGCATCAAATCATTCAACATAGACTTCGGCTCCCTTAATTCTTGTGTTCAGGCATACAGTGTGTTATTTAATACGTTGCGAAGTAAGTATAGAGGCGTGAATAGACATAAAAATATCAACAATTGCCGGGTGAAAGAATATCGCTTATGGGATGCCGACTGAGAATTTTTCTAACAGAAGAGGAAAAGCATACTTTAGAAGAATTGAGAAGAGCTAAGGATGTACCTCAACGTACTAAAGATCGCGCTCAAGTTTTGCTACTAAATGCTCGTGGCTTAAAAAACGAGCAAATTGCTCAAGGCTTGAATTGGGCGATTTCAACAGTACGTCAGACTCTACATCGCTGGGAAAAGATGGGTTTAGTAGGACTGTGGGATGCTCCTGGGCGGGGAGGAAAACCTCGATATTCAGAATCAGATTTGATTTATCTGGAAAATTGCTTAACTCAAGAGTCACAGACTTACAACTCTAAGCAACTAGCAAAAAAATTAGCATCTGAGCGTCAAGTTTACTTGAGTCCCGACCGATTACGACGGGTACTGAAAAAAAGGGGTAGGAGGTTTGGAAACGCACATCCCCAACCTCAGCAACAGAGTATTGGCTAACTGCAAAGTATTAATTTCTCTGATTTTATAGCAGTTTTCAATTGAATGAAGTACAGG
Source organism: Desmonostoc vinosum (assembly GCF_059505385.1). NCBI lineage: Bacteria > Bacillati > Cyanobacteriota > Cyanophyceae > Nostocales > Nostocaceae > Desmonostoc > Desmonostoc vinosum. The sequence goes on along the minus strand of NZ_JCACKM010000148.1, from coordinate 328 downwards.
TTATTGTAGGAGCAATTAATTGTTTCTACGAACCACCTCATTCAAATAAAAAGTGCAATATCCAAAGAGAATTTGTACGAAAATAATAGTCTATGTCATTAATTATGATGGCTTGCTAGATTTCCGACTTTTTCCAAAAGTCGGGGTTCTGACCACAGCTAAACACTTAGAACGAATGACCTAGACTACTATTGGTTCATCACATTAATTAAGTTCGTAGTCAGGACTTTAGTCCTTGTTTTAAGCACAAAGCGTGCTTAAAACAAACCATACACAAGAGACTTCTTGCAAAAATACTTGAACCGTCAGAGACTCAAGTCTCTGCCTA
>NZ_JCACKM010000147.1:0-17051 GCF_059505385.1 Desmonostoc vinosum | reverse complement strand
CCACAAGAGTTTTATTTAATTTGATTATGTAATTTAGATGTTTTTTAGCTTAGTCCCTAATCCCCAGTCCCCATCTTAATCATCGCCACAATAGTAGATAAGGGTACTTCAGCAAAATACTTTCGCTGAAATTGTTCTTCTCGGATAGCTGCTAAAAATTGTCCAACAGCTGTTAAGGAAGAGGGGCTATTTCCTTCGGCAAGATTTTGTATGTTATCAAACTGCAAATAACGGTCTTGTAATTTGATTGTGAACCCTAAGCATCTTAAAGCTTTTAACCCCCAAATTAGAGTTTGATCGCTGATGCCAAGTTTCTCTAAAAGTTGCACGCGGGTAACTAGTTGCTTTGTCCGACTCAGGTATTTAGCAATACCTATCAGCGTCAACCAAATTTCTTGAGGTGGTTGTAGGTTGGGTTTAGACCAGGCGATCGCTAATTGTTGTTGATTATATAATGAGCGTTTCCACCAAGCACGTAAATCATCCCAGCTGGCAGGGCATTCTTCGATAATTAGTGTTGATGGATGATTAATAACCGATAAATTTTCCTGGTTGCGCCAATCTAAAATGTGTGCTGATTGTTGAGTTGCCAATGTTGAGTTGGCACTGGAACGTAGAGCTATTAATCTGATTTCGTAGCGTTTTTTAAAGGTGTTGTAATCTAGTTCTGCTATGCAATCACATCTACCTATTGGCAATTCATCTTTATAGTGTCCCCACCAAATCCCCGGAAAACCGCTTCTAATAGAGTCATCGCGAATATCAAACTCTGTTTTAATGTACTGTACTTTTTTACCTTGCCAATCTTGTTGATTACGATGCCAAGCGTTTTCAAACCAGCAGTTTTGAATTAGTAATTTTGGGACGGGGTTGCCCATTCCACAAGGTTCTAGTAGTTTTAGTTCCAAAAATAACTCTTTTCCCAAGTCTGCAACTGTCACCACTAAATCTGCTTGCACTGTTGGGGTTAAGGTGGTGCTGCCAAGAGTTTGCCGCAACTGCTGATTTATCGCCGCTGTAAATAAAGGAATATTCTCCGCCAACAAACTCAACCCCGCTGCAAAGGGATGTCCCCCAAAACGATGCAACAAATGTGCTTGGTCTTTCACTAATTGGTATAAATCGACAGAATTTACAGAACGGGCAGAACCACGCGCGAGGGTATTAGTGCTATAAGACGGGGACGCAGGGATAATTTTATTCTCCGTGTCCCCGCGTCCTCGCATCTCCGTGTCTGCTGAGAAAGTGCCTTCTGTACTCAATAAAATTGTGGGGCGTCCTGTCTCTTGTGCTACTTGTCCGGCGACTAAGCCTAATACACCTACAGGCCATTGGGGATCTGCTAAAACAATGACGCTAGTGGTTGATAGGTCTAGCTGGGTAAGCTTTTGCGCTACTTGCGCTTGTACATCTTTTTGAAGAGATTTGCGGCGGGCGTTTGCTAGTTCTGTAACTTCGGCAAGTTCATTACAACGTTTGGTGTTGCGGCTTGTCAATAATTCTACGCAAAAGCTAGCATCACCTTGAATGCGACTAACGGCATTGATTCGCGGCCCTAAACCGAAGGAGATATCTGTGGGGCGATCGCCATTTTTCTGACATAATTCTAATAATCGCCCCACACCCGGCCGTCGTCTGGCTGTGGCTAGTTGTTTAAAATCTTCTTGCAATCTTTGAATGCCCAATTGGGCTAAATAGCGACAATCTCCACTTAAGCGCACCAAATCGGCAATTAATCCTACAGCCACTAAATCTAATAAATCACCCAATGGATGTTGGGGAACATCAGGCAGTGTTTGATAAAGCGCTTCCACTAATTTGTATGCCACCGCCACCCCAGAAAGATGAAATAAGGGATGTTCGTTTGGTAAATAGCGGGGGTTGATAATCGCTGCGACTGGTGGACGTTCTACGGGTAAGGTATGGTGGTCTGTAACAATCACATCTATGCCTAACTGTTTTGCATAGATAATTTCATCGATATTTGTACTACCTGTGTCGCAAGTAACTATTAGCTTGCAACCTTGTTTTGCTAAATTATCAATCCCTGGATGATTGAGTCCGTGAGATTCTGTTAAACGATTGGGAATATGATAGGTTAATTGCTGATTTTGGATCAAAAACTGTCCCAAGCCATCCCAAAGTACAGCAGTAGAGGTGATGCCATCAGCGTCGAAGTCTCCCCAAATAGCAACTTTTTCTTGAGTGTTTCGCACTTGTTGTAACCGCGCTATCGCTAGATGCATTTCTTGCCCAAACGCAAAGGGACTCGCTGATTGATAAGCTTGATAGTTAATAAAAGTAGCTAATTGTTTATGATCTTTAATTCCTCGTTGCCACAATAATTGGGCAGCAAAAAGTCCTTTTGATGCAGGTGTATGGTGTTTTACCGCCTGGATAAACCACTCTGGAGGTTGTTCGGTTGCTGTCAAAATCCACTGCATTGTTTTGGGGACTGGGGATTGGGGATTGGGGACTGGGGACTGGGGATTGGGGATTGGGGACTGGGGATTGGGGATTGGGGACTGGGAATTGGGAATTGGGAATTGGGAATTGTCATTTGTTATTAATTATTCTCCGCGTCTCCGCGTCTCCGCGTCTCCCCACTCCCTACTCATCAGATTCCGTAACTAGGGGGTTGAGGAGTACTTCATTGACGGCGCTATCGGGTTTACGGGCGCGAATGGCGGGACGATATCATCAATACCTAATTCGCGAACATAAGTCGCTTCAGTGTTATCAAAGTTTTTCATAAATTTAGGGAGTAGGGAGGAGCCACTGCCGTCAAGTGTCGTTGGGAGTAGGGAATGGGAAATGAGGATTACAAAAATTCTTTCCTAGTACCCAGTCCCCAGTACCCAGTACCCAATCCCTGTTTACAAAACAAAATATCAAAGCGATATTTCTTCAATGGTATCGAGATTTGTCCATGAGTTTTTGGTATAGTCTCCACCAAGCGGTGCATCATGAGATGGCTCTTCTGGTGTGGCTTGTGTACGTTCACATCGGTTAGCAAACTGACAAAAATTGCAGGTTTTATTACCCTCTGATACTTGGGGAAATGGTACGTTTTTTTGGTAGTCTTTTAGCCAGTTGGTTAACTGACTCAATAGTTGATTAAGTTTCTTGCCTGTTTGTTGATGATGAGTAGTATTATAGCTAAATGTAATATTTTGCGGTTTGCCTTCAGACTGGACAAACCAATAAGCCATCGAAATATTTTCTGGTGAATATTTGCTAGTTTCAGCCAACACATACAGATAAAGGCGCGTTTGCCAATTTTGTTCTAACTTGCGTCTGTTAGGCGGTTGGGGATAAGTTTTCCAGTCGAGAATTTGGGCTTGGTGGTTATCTGCAATCAATAAATCATAAACAACGATGAGTAAATAATCTTGAACTTGCAAAGTCCGATAGTGTTCGCTTTCACGAAAAGTTTGATTATTGGTTGCAGGCGTTAAAATTTCTGGTGCAGCATTGGTAAAACCTATCATCCAGCTTTGCAGTTGAGTATCTGTTTGCAAAAAACTTTCTATTGGTAAGCCCATTTCTCGCTGTTGCATCAATAGGTGAAAGCGACTACCTAAAGTTTGCTTTTCCTCGTGTTCGGGATCTGAGGGTGAGTTGAGTTTTTCTAAATATGTGTGTTGAAATTTGCGGGGACAAGCTGCTAGCAAGTTTAGTTGTCCTTGAGACAGCCGTAATAGTTGGGTGGGAGTTGACAACATGCTTCTATGTGACAGATTTAACAGCAGGGCAGGAAGTAACCCTGAAAGCTGGCGGCATAAGCTGTTCCACATATAACTTGCATAATTAGGGCGGGCAAGATGCCCACCCCACAAGAGTTTTATTTAATTTGATTATGTAATTTAGATGTTTTTTAGCTTAGTTATGAAGACGAAGAGAAAAATAAAAGGCAAAAGGATAGACTGACATTTATCTTCATCCTTTTACCTTTTCATATACCTGATGCTTATTTAATGTTAGCCCTTGCGTCCCTCACTGCAACAACAAAAAATAATCCTGTTAGAGGAATACTTAATCCTAAAATAATTGCAGTGATTTGGACGCCCAAATCTGGTTGTCCAGAACTGAGTTCAAAAATGGAACCGACAGCTGCGATCGCTGTTACACAAGAACCAGCTAAAAATATACCGCTTTTTGGAGTTAAATACACTACTAGATCACCCTATACTACTGGTTTCACGGCTTGATACGAAAAGCCATTCTTAGATAACTCTTGGGCCAAAGTCAAGGAGTTCTCTACACGGTCTACAAATACTACACCATTGAGGTGATCCATCTCGTGCTGAATGCAGCGTCCTAGGAGGTCGTTTGCTTTTAATGTTTGGGGACGCCCATACTCATCTTTATAGGCTATTTCTACGACATTGGGACGCTTCACGTCTAGGTATACATTGGGGATACTCAAACACCCTTCTTGGGCGACGCCGATGTCACGGCTGACTTGTTTAATCGTGGGGTTAATCAAAATTAAAGGTTGATTAGCGGCGTTCTCTGGTTCCAAATCAATGACGATTAGTTGTTTATGAACTCCTACTTGGGGCGCAGCCAAACCAATACCATCTTTGCTGTACATAGTTTGCAGCATTTCGCGCACCAATTGACGAATTTCGTCATCTACTTTTGCAATCCGCTTTGCGGCTTGACGCAGGACGCGATCGCCTAAATAATGAAGCTCCAAAGGCGGATTTTTTAACTTTTTTTTCTCAACAGCAATTTCGGAGGGCATGAGTCTCAATGGCTAGATGGTGAAAATTCCTACTACTTTAATTCTATCAATCGTCAGTTAGTCCTAGTTGAGTGGGAGTAGAGAGGAATGTGGTTCGACTTATATGATCGCAGATGCTACACATAGCTTGCTACCGCGTAGGGGTACGCGGTAAATTAGCGTAGCCGAAACTTGCCAACTGGGGATGAGGAAGTAAGTAGTGTACTTAGATTTTAGAATGTCAACAATCTAATTTTTTATGAATTCAGCAGCAGCATTCACTCTATATCAACAAACAACTAAGAAAGCAATGTTGGAATCGGAAAATTATGATGCGGAATTTCCTTTGCAATGGATGCAGAAAGACTTACATATGGTAGCGATCGCAGCTAATGAGGCAGGTGTAGCAATCCCAGTTACCAGTACTGTTAAAGAAGTATATCGTTTAGCGATGCAGCAAGGGCTGAGTCAACAAGATTTTTCAGCTATCTATAGTTTTCTTAAACAAGGAATTAGCAACGCGTAAAAGATGGTGTTGGTAAACTTTGCACTGTCGAGTATAAATGGTGGTATTATCTCACGCCAAGATGCATACAACCGAAGTGGCTTCTTGAAGAGTAGACGCAAAGCTGTACTTAGCGCCTTGGCGTTAAATAATTCGTAATTCGTAATGACGCGACGCTCCTGTGTCGCTCTAAGCGAAGCTATGCCGTAGGCTTTACGCTGACGCTCGTACCTCGCTACCGCTGCGCTAACGTAATTAAGTTTTGTATTGGGGGTTAAATCCTAACACAAAACTTGCCAGTTATAGAACCGGGGGACTTAAACCCACGGAACTGGTTAAATACAGCTTTTGGAGTGATTTGTGTTGAAATTTTTTACGAAACTAGACTACCTACTCAAAGAAACTGTCCTCGGTTTATTGCGGGGCGGTTGGATGAATTGGGCAGCGGTAAGTACTGTCACGGTGTTACTGTTTTTATTTGGCTTGAGTTTGCAAACTTCTTGGCAAGTCGAGAAACTTCTCAACCAATTTGGTAGCCAGCTAGAGATATCAGTTTATCTTGAGTCAAGTACACCAGCCGCAAGTATTGAGCCATATGTGGCAAAAATTCCGGATGTGGTGGCGATGCAAACAATTACTAAAGAACAAGCTTGGACTAAGTTAGTTAAGGAACTGGGTATTTCTGATATTGAAGGCGCTACTCAGCAGCTTGAAGAAAATCCTTTAGTTGATGAGATTAAGGTAAAAGCACGTAATTCTCAAGTTGTTCCAGCTTTGGCCACGCAATTGGCAAAGTTGCCAGGAGTCGATACGGTGCAGTATGTAGATGAAGCAGTCAAACGCATCGCCCAGTTACATCGGGGCCTCAATTGGATCACTTTAACAATTACAATTATCCTAACGACAACTGCGATCGCTGTCACCAGCACCACAACTCGCCTCATTGTCATGGCACGTCGCCGCGAAATTGAAATTATGCAGCTAGTAGGAGCAACTTCTGCGTGGATTTATCTACCATTCATTTTACAAGGAATTACTTTTGGTTTAGTCGGTGGTGCGATCGCTTGGAGTTTTATTTCTGTGATTCAACAGTTTATTGCTAAACTACTAACCAATCAACCTGAGTTTATTCAGTTTATTACCAATGGCTTACAACTCACGACTGCACAAATTTTATTATTACCTTTAATTCTCTTAAGCTTTGGGGCAACTGTAGGATTAATAGGGAGCTTGTTTGCTGTACGACATTTTGCTAAAAGTTAGTCATTGGTCATTGGTCATTGGTTTTGAACAAATGACCAATGACGAAGAACAAAGGACAAATGACTATGAAATCTCAATGGGAATCTTTTCTGCAAAATCTCGGTGTTTGGGAAGGTTCATTTACGAATTTTTCTCCCCAAGGCGCATTTCTTAAAGATATTCCTAGCCGTCTGACTTTGGAAGGTTTGAACGATAACCAAAAAGTACGCCTAACTCTGTGTCGTTCAGAACTAAACGATATGGTCTTAGAGTTCACTTCTGTAGGCGGGAGTCTGCTGTTTTTTGAAAATGGCGCTTTTTCTCAAGGTTCAATTCAGTTAGCACCATTTGTCGAATTTGGCGCAGAATTTAGTCTCATTCATGAAAATCGCCGCTTACGTCTGGTGCAGATGTTTGATCAAAATGGTCAATTAAACAAACTAACGCTAATTCGAGAACATTTAGCCGGAACTCCACCAGCAGAACGTTCAGCCTTGCAGATAGAGGACTTGTTGGGAAAATGGCAAGGTCAAGCAGTGACGATTTATCGAGATTGGCGATCGCCTGATGTTTATCCTACAACATTGCAAGTACAAATCGATCAAACTGGGCGATTAATTCAAAGTACTTGTTTTGGCGATCGCACAATTACTTCAACAGCCACCATCAAGGACTCTATCATCCTCTTCGATCAAGATCCACACAAGCAAGTGCAAGTTTTGTTGCTACCTGATGGCGCTTCTGCAACTTCTCCACTCAAAGCACAGTTACATCAACCTTTATTTTTGGAAATGGGTTGGCTAATTCAACCAAACTTACGCCAGCGAATGATTCGTAGCTATAACGATAAAGGCGAATGGGTTAACCTCACCCTAGTTACTGAAGAAAAAATTTAACCCCAAGGAAATCTTTCCCATAAGTTCCGATGGGTGAACACTTTAATCTTTAAAACTGGGTAAGGTTTATAAAATGTCTTTCTTAGGAGTTTAAGCCAATTAAAACACGAAATTTTTGGCTTGATTCACAGCACTTACAGATAAATTTTTCACAGTTATCATCTTCATTCCTCGTCCATGACCAGATGAACCATCCGGGTCAATTAAAATCATGGTATCAGTTCCTGTCTTTTCAAAGCGTAAGTAACCGCCTGAAGTCGCCATCACAAAGTTGAGATTACCTAAACTCAAACTCTGAAAAAGTGGTTTTAGAACAATTTTATCTATCCCTGCCTTAAAATCAGTGATGATATCTCCTGCATCTCGAATGTTTCTATAAACAAACTTGTCTGCACCATGACCACCTGTGAGAATATCCTTTCCTTGAAAACCAGTAATAATATCATCGCCAACAGTACCAGTAATCTTATTGCGGCCAGCAGTACCATTAATTACATTCATTGCCACCTCAAAAGCACCAATATCAACTTTGTCGCCAGAGAGGCGTTTGAAACCAGAACCGCGCTGATCAAAAGGTATTTTTTCGGTAGTATTGCCATCACCATCTAAGTCAGTAATATCCACAGGTATATCTGCATTATTCCCGCCATTGATGGCACGGCTACTAGTTACAAGGGCATGGGTTTTTACAGAACCACCGTTGATTTGCAATTTAATATCGAGAACTTTTGTAATGTCAACATTTAGCTGTTCGCTAGCTTTAAAACCTTTGCTACTACCGAGTTTACCGATGAGGTTAAAGCCATTACTGATAAATTTACCTCCCACATCGGGGTTGATACTAGTAGTGGAATCGTTTTCAAAGTTATCAAAGTTACCAGCGATAATACTGTTTTTTACTGTTACAGTACCAGAGCCTAAGTTGTAAATACCTCCAGGTCTACCTATATTATAAAAGTTATAGGCAGTGTTGAGTGTAATGGTACTATTACTTACCGTTGTTGTACCTTCATTATAGATGCCACCACCTGATTCTGCTTGGTTGCCGCTGATGGTGCTGTTGCTGAGTGTGAGAACACCAAAGTTATAAATACCACCACCACCATTATCAATAGTTATCTGGTTGCCACTGATGGTGCTATTAATTACAGTAGATTTACCAGCATTATAAATACCACCGCCGTAATAGAAGGCATTATTATCACTGATAGTAGTACTGTTGACTGTCAGAGTTCCTGAGCTGGAATTATAGATCCCACCTCCTAAATTAGCTCCTCCGCCGTTATCACTGATAGTGCTGCTACTAATTTTAAGAATGCCAGTGTTGTAGACACCACCGCCAGTTCCATTATATATAGTACCATTTTCGCTGATACTACTATTGCTAATTGTAAGGGTGCCTGTATTATAAATACCACCGCCTTGATCTGCTAAGTTCTTACTGATGGTGCTATTGCTAAGTGTTAATTCGCCAGAATTGTATATACCGCTACCAAGATAGCCAAAGTTGCCATTGATGATGCTGTCGCTCAAATTCAAAGTACCAAAATTGATGATGCCACCGCCACCAATGGTATCGACATCAGAGTAACCACCAGTAATAGTTAAATTTGCAATTTCAACAGCGATCGCATCTTTAATTTCCAAAACACGACTGGCATCGTTACCATTAATTGTGAGCAATTTCGCATCTGTGCCATCAATGCTAAGGTCATCTTCAATAATGAGACTACTACCGCCAAGAGTAATGGTATCAGAGATTTTGTCAGTAAATATTCCGTCAAATTTGATGATATCTTTGCCAGCTTTGGAATTAGCATTGCTAATTGCCTGCCGTAGAGAACCGATGCCGCTGTCGTTGGTGTTAGTAACGCTAAATATGGACATTGATGATCACCGAGGTTATTTGCTTAGGTAGACGAGAGTTTGACTAGAAATTTGTATTTGTAGCAGTTTACATGTGGAAATTTATTGATCTAGAAAACTAGTCAATATACTTGTGAATTTGACTGGCAATTAAAGATGGAAAACAAGATTTGAGCGAATTATATCTAGAAAGAATTCCGCAGCCGAAAATCGGTATGAATTCTTTATGTACAACTGTTTTTTACAACACCGATAGTAAATGTATGCTAATAAATAAAACTCATTTTAAGAAATCAGTTTATTTAGGATATTCCTTGCTTGAAAAAACTATCGTTTTACTCTGAGAAAGCAGCTTGATAATTTACGCGACTAATATACACAGCCAATTTTGATCATGCTTCTCTGAAAGCGGATAAATCCCGCACGAAAACTCTTCCTCTGGAAAAGAGGAATGTCTAGAAAGGCTGTACTCCATTTAAATGCAAAGTGCTGTATGAATATTTATATAAATGTATGATAAACAACACATTTATTGTGGAATATGATGTATCCTAGTAGGCTTTGCAATTTTGGATTCACAATCTTATTTTTTTGATTGACTTAGAGTATTAAATAAAATTTTTTTTTCGTTTGTCAATAGAAAATTGCAAATCTCCTACTTTTCTCACTTTTCTTACCTTTAGAGAAAAATTGTAGGCGATCGCCTACAAGTGGTTTTTGAACGCAGCAAAAGCTGCGTTCCCTGGCAACGAGACATCGACAGCAAAATCTAGTTCCAGCTTCTAAATAACTGGTGTAAACTCTTCAAAAGTTCCTTTGCTGTATAGGGTTTCGATAAAACTGCTTGCACATCACCACCAGCAGCTTGAGTAAATACTTCTGTAGAGTTCATACCGCTAGAAGCAATAATCCGAATCTGGGGATTCATTCTTTGCAAAGTACGAATGGCTGTAATCCCATCCATTTCTGGCATCATTATATCCATCAAAACGGCGTTTATTTGATGTTTGTGTTGAGCATAAAGTGCAAGCGCCTCGATACCATTACTAGCGGTGAGAATTTTATAATTATGGTTGTCCAGAATGATTGTGGTAATTTCACGAATTTGGGTTTCATCATCCACCACTAAAATTAATTCTCCATTTCCTAGAGGCAGATCCCGCTCTTCCACGCTACATATTTGGGATGCTGCGACTGCTGGTAAAAATAACTTAAATTTGCTGCCTCTACCAACTTGGCTAGATACTTTGATGAAACCGTTGTGACTTTTAACAATGCCCAGTACAGTTGAAAGGCCGAGTCCTGTACCTGTACCAACCTCTTTGGTAGTAAAAAATGGCTCGAATATCCGATCCACAATTTCTGGTGGCATTCCAATTCCGGTATCTGTAACAGTAATCACAGTATAGTCACCTACTTTGGCATCAAGATTCATTCTGGCGTAAGCTTCATCAATGAACTTATTTTCTGCGGAAATTTTGATAGAACCGCCATCTGGCATGGCATCACGAGCGTTTACCACTAGATTCATCAGCACTTGATGCAGTTGGGTAACGTCTCCAGACACAGCAGCAAGATGTTCTGGTATTTCTGAAATAAATTCAATAGATTTGGGAAATGTTTGCTTGGCAATCTGGGTAATTTCTGTAATTAGGTGCTTGACTTGGACAATAACGCGTTCTCCTTTTAATCCTCGTGCAAAGGATAAAACTTGCTTTACTAACCCAGCTCCTCGTTTGGCGTTGTTTTCAATGATCGTTAGTAGTTGCTGAGAACGCTCTTCGTGGTAGATGAATCTTCCCTGTAGTACTTGAGACGCTGCCAAGATGGGTGTCAGTATGTTGTTTAAATCGTGAGCAATGCCTCCTGCAAGGGTGCCAAGGCTTTCTAAGCGTTGAGCGCGTAAAAACTGAGCTTCCAGCTGTTTTTTTTCTGTAATATCAGTATCAACACTAAGGATAGATTTTGGCTGCCCTGTAGCATCATACATTAACGTCCAACGGCTTTCTACAATAATCTCTTTCCCGGATTTGGTAACTTTACGTAATTCACCTTGCCATGAGCCACGTTCGGTGACGCTTTTTAGAGCCACTTCTAGTTGCGGCAAATTTTCTTTTTTATACAAGAATGTTTCAATCTTCTGTCCTAAAACTTTCTCTACCTGCCAACCATACATCTTCTCTGCGCTTTGATTCCAGAATAAGATTTGGGATGCAAAATCTCGAACCAAAATTGCATCGGTAGCAATATCTAGCAAAGCAGCTTGTTCTTTAATTTTTTGTTCAGCCTGTTTGCGATCGCAGATATCCCTAGTTGTACCAATCATCCGCACAGCCTGGCCAATTTCGTTATAGTATACCTGACCTCTACCGTTCAACCAGTGGATGCTGCCGTCGCCCCAAACAACTCGGTAATCCAAGGCGGTTGGAGTTCCTTGTTGAATACTGTGGGCCACAGCTTGAGCGACAGTTTCGCGGTCTTCTGGATGAATTAAACTGAGATATTCTTCATAGGTGGCACACGCACCAATCGGTAGGCCAAATAATGGCCCGGTGTTGGGAGACCAGACAACCTCTTTGGTGAGGAGGTTCCAATCCCATATACCCATATGAGCAGTTTCTAAAGCCAAAGTCAGTCTTGCCTCACTTTCTCGCAGTGATTGTTCTACTTGCTTGCGTTCGGTGATATCTTCGGCAATGCCTCCATAGGAATAAAGATTTCCTTGTTCATCTTGAATAGCAAAACCGCGATCCCAAATCCAACGAATCACTCCGTCGGGTCGCAAAATTCGATATTCTGTATCTGAAGGTTTACCCAAAGATTGTTGCTCTAGTTTGAGCATGAGGCGATCGCAATCTTCTGGATGAACTGTATACATCCAAGATTTGGGATCGTCACGCAGACTTTGACAAGAACGCCCATAAATTTTTTCATAAGCTGGGTTAACGTATAAGTTTTCTCCTTCCAGATTGGCAAACCAAATCACTGCATGGGTATTCTTCGCAAAATGGCGAAATCTTTCTTCACTCTTTCGTAGTGCTTCCGCTATTTGTTTGCGTTCAGTAATGTCTCTGCCAACACCTTGAGCTTCCACAACTTCTTGGTGTTCATTTTTGATGGCAGTCACATTCCATTGAAACCACCGGACGCCATTAACTGTAATTGTACGCACTTCACCAGTCAGCAAAGTGTGGGGTGGTGATGCTAAATCTGCAATTTTTTCTCTGACTAACGATAAGTCATGCGGACGGAAAAATTGAAAGAAAGATTGTCCGTGAATCTCGTCTTGGTTCCAACCAAATGTTTGACAAGCTGCGAGGTTAGCAAAAGTCAGTCTTCCTTGGAGATCAATTCGGATCACCACGTCGGTTTGGCTTTCTACTAGATGACGATAGAGATTCTCACTCTGCTTTAATGCTTCTTCAGCGCGTTGGCGATCGCTTATTTCCTGTTGTAGAAGTACATTAGACATTACTAGTTCTGCTGTACGTTCTGTAACTCGCTTTTCTAGCTCATTGTAAGCATGGCAGAGTGCTTCTTGTGTTTGTTGGCGATCGCTAACTTTGCCAATCAACTTTTGTTTACACTGTTCATCCCCCACTAATGGGAGATTTTCTAGAGTTTGCTCAAGTTTCTGGCTAACCTGAACAACTCCAATCAATTCTTTTTCTAACCATTCCTTGAAATGATTGCAATAGCAACATACTTCTTCTATTTGCTGATTGGAACGGCTGCATCCGCTTTGAGGTTTTTGTAAAAATTGCTGTAAGCCTTCGATGATCTCCACCATTTTTTCTAAATCCAAAGCTTGCAGCAAGGTAGTCTCAGTAACTACTCCTAACAATTTTCCCTCGTTATCTACAATTGGTAGTTGACTAATTTGATGCTGGCGCAACAACGACAAAGTCGTGAAAATATCTTGAGAATCTGATCGTATTAAAGTAACAAATGGCTCCCTCACCACCTCACTCATTTTCGTTTTGGATAAATCTCTTCCAGAAGCTACCAGCTTAACTACATCTTGCTCAGTAAATATGCTTATTGGCCTTTCTTCTTCAAGAACCAAGACACATCTGGTAGTTTGATGATTCTTAATGCTTGAGGTGAAAGACGAATCTAAGTTATTTTGTGCATATTTAATACTTCGTTCCTGACTCATTAAGACAATAGCTTTGACTACACAACTGTCAGAGCTAATCGTTAAGGGAGAACGATCAATCAAATTATCTAAGGTAAGCAAATCAATCAGTTGATTTTTGAATCGCATAGCTAATTCGTCAATTCCAATTATCTTACTGACATCAAAACGCTATAGCAAAAGATACAGAAAGAAAAATCTTGTAAATCAGTGGCTATTGACCTATTAGAGAGTTTTTATTGAGTTTATTGATAAATATCATCCATCATGTCAACATTGAGAAAATGGTTTGTTGAGACTATAGCTCTAATTATTACCTAATATTAGAATTTGATGAAATTTTGCAGAGGTTAAACTTATTTTATTGTCATATTGAGGATTGATCATCTGTTGCCTCAAGAAATTACCCCGATTTAGTAAATAAAAAAGGGGGTGTAACCCCTATTGCTTTATGTACTTAATTACCCATTGCAGATTAGCTGACGTAAATTTGTTCAATATTGAATTTCAGACTTTATTTTCATAATTTTTACTAATTTTACAGAAAATCATTTAATTTGGGTATTGTATTTATAATATCTACCTGATTAGATATTCTAGTTTTGTTTTGCGCCGGATTAATTTTCCAGTTAGCAATTCTGCTACATCCATACCATTAGCAATTACACCAGGTACGCTGGGATACCCAGCACTCGCTCCTACAAAAAAGAGGTTAGCCAATTCAGTTATGTATCCCAAACGATTTAAGCCAACTTGTTTAGGCACTAACTTTGCACCGTAAATATTGCCTTGTGGTTGTCCCAAATAAAATTTGCTGGTGGTAGGTGTACCATAAACTTTCATCCGAGCGTATTTATCAACATCTGAGATCAAGTCTCGTACACTGCTCATAATTTGTTGATAAACTTCCCGCTTTTTAGCTTTATATGCCTTAGGATCATTTTTATGCAGATATTCAAAAGGATCGTAAGAACAGACAGTAGCAATTTCCAGAACATGATGCCCTTTGGGCCCCATCCCCAGTTCGCTAGATTTCATCGTTGGACAAGATAAAAAGATCCACGGATGGTTAAGGTTTCCTTCTAATTGTTGTTGATATTCTTGATTGAGATCACCTGTGGGATAGTACCAGATATTCCAATTACCAATACCGTAATGTTGTGGTTCAAAACGGCCATCTAAACCCAAGTAAATATTGAAAGCACTGGCTGAATACTCATAACTGGTGAGGCGTTGACGTTCCCTGTAGCTTAAGGCTTCAGAATCGTGCATTAACTCTACTGTTAGCTTAGGATCAAGGTCACTGATATAAGCTTTTGTGGCACGATAAACTTTACCATCGGCAAGTACACTGTGAATGCTATGTTTGCTAACTTGAATGTGGTTAACTAAGGTTGAGTACTTAATTACGCCTCCACCTGATGTAATTGCCTCAGTAATAGTCTCAACAAAATGTCTGAAGTGATGTTTGGGATAGTAAGCCCCTTCTGAATAGTCCCAAACTAAGGAAGTGTGCGTAAGCAGGGCAATTTCCTTTGGTGGTAGTGCATAATCTCCACTTTGCCCAGCTAGCAGTGCTTGTAGTCGCGGCGATAATCCAACATAATTATACAAATCTTGTAAAGTCCAAGACCGCTTCCAAAATAGATTTAAGTATTTTGGCAACTTTAACCAATCAGACAATTTTTGATCATACCAACGTATTTCTTGCACTAAATCACGAATTTCTTGATGTAATTGTTTAATTTCATTGCAATAGCGGTTGATGGCATCCTCTTCTTCTGGGAATGTAGATAGTAAACGCGATCGCAAATTCTCCCATCCTAGAGGAATTTTAAAATCTACCTCTGGCGTGATGACTCTATCAATACAGTCAGAATCAAGACTATTAAAAGCTACACTCCGCTGAATATAGTTGAGAAATTGGTTTATTGTTTGACCTGAACCACATTGAGATATGTAATGTACATCAGCACAAAAGCTATATTCACCATAATCAAAAGTATGACAACATCCACCAGGCAAATAATGCTGTTCTAGAACAGCTACTCGGTAGCCTTGTTGGGTTAAACAAGCCGCAGCCGCAAGTCCACCCAGTCCAGATCCTAAAATCACATAATCGAAGATTTCCATCTCAGCCTCCTGTGGTAATCTTGATTTTTGTTTATTTTGGCGGTATGGTTCTCTATTGCCTTTTTTATTTGTAAAAATGCCAGAATGCTCAGCTTTTTTTCACATAGCTTTGCATTCTTTCCCAAATTCTAATTAAGCAGAAGGTGCAAGGATTTTTCGCCATCAGTAGCGATAATTCCGCTACAACTGCATCTTTAATAATTAGCTGTATATTTTTTGCCGATTCTGACAGCTAACATTATAGATGCCCTAAAAAGGTTTATCTATCTTACCAAAACCAGCTACAAATTTTTATGTTTAGTAACTGATATGTTATGAATAACAAACTGTCTTTAGCTTATCGAAGCCAAAAAAATTTGTTTGTTAATATTTGCTTTTCTTAATAAAAACTCTAGTAATTATCTACTTCACATCGCATAGACTTAATATACGAGTCGAACTAGCAAAATCACTGCTTTATTGGTAATAAATTTACATAAATTTCCAGTAATCGCACGCATTCTCTATTTTCAACCCAATCCCCAGTAGCTAATCACCTGTTCCCAGTTCCTTTCTTTTACAGTAAAATTCTCATACTCAAATCCAACCATTTCGACTGAGTAATCGGCGCACTACTAGAAATATACTCCACACCTGTCTCTGCTACAGCGCGAATCGTCTCCAAAGTTATATTCCCAGAGGCCTCTATTTTTACACGGCTATCTTGTTGACGGATCAACTGCACAGCCTGACGCATTATATCCAATGCCATATTATCCAGCATAATGATGTCGGCTTTGTATTCCAAAGCTTCTTGCACCTGTTTGAGAGTTTCTGTTTCTACTTCTATTGTTAGGGGATAAGGTATTTGGGAACGGATACGCGTAATTGCTAACCCAATTCCCCCAGCAGCTGCGATGTGATTGTCCTTAATCATCACTGCATCATCTAACCCCATGCGATGATTAATCGCTCCTCCCACAGCAGTTGCATACTTTTCTAATAGCCTCAGTCCTGGAGTAGTTTTGCGGGTATCCACCAACTGAGCAGGTAAATCTGCAATTTGCTCTACATATTTATTAGTTAGAGTTGCAATTCCACTTAAACGCATGGCCAAATTAAGTGCGACGCGCTCTCCCATCAGCAGTGCGTCTAACAAGCCATGAACTTCGGCAACTATCTTTCCTGATTCACACCATGTTCCATCAGATGTGATAGCTACAAACTTTACTTTCTCATTTAAATGCTGAAATACCCTAGCTGCAATAGGTAAGCCTGCAATTATTCCTGGGGCTTTTGCTATCCATGTGGCTTTTCCTAAGCTTACATCTTCAACTAATAGACCATTTGTGGTGCGATCGCCCCGACCAATATCTTCCAGGAGCCAGTCATGCAAAAGCGGATCTAACACCAGCCAAGGCGGCAAAACACCAAACTTATTCACGATTCCATGGCTTCCTCAATAACTTCCAGGAATACTGTAACTTAAAACCCTTCATATATAAGGCTTTTAGCGGCTGCGAAAAGTGTTCCAAATAAAATTGGAAAAAGGGGTTGACAGAG
>NZ_JCACKM010000146.1:0-17160 GCF_059505385.1 Desmonostoc vinosum | reverse complement strand
GCGAAGCTATGCCGCAGGCTTTACGCTGCGCTAACGTAATTCGTAATTCGTAATTAAGCTTTGTAATGGGGATTTAGCGCAAAGTCAGAGCGGAGGTTTCCTCCGCTCTGACGGCAGTTGTTCATGGGGGAAACCCCCAAGATCACACTGCCTCAACTTTGTAAGACCCCAACACAAAACTTGCCGATTATAGAACCGGGGGACTTACAGCACATTTCATCTGAATGAAGTACACAAGGGCGGGCAGGATGCCCACCCCACAAGATTTATCATATTTAAGATGTGTACTTCATTTACTTGCAAAGTGCTGTAAACCTACGGAACTTGTTAAATGAATCGCTACAGCTATTCTTGGTTTTTGTATTTGATCTTCAATATCAAAATGATAGAAGCAAAAATTAAGGTAACAATATTAGCACCAATAATCGGCAAATCTTGAACAGAAAAACCATATATCAGCCATAAAATAATGCCTGTACACAAAACAATCAGCATACTCCAAGAAAGGTCATCAGCTGATTTTGATTTCCAAGTTTTGATGAGTTGAGGTAGATACGCAATGGTGGTTAGTACTCCTGCTGATATTCCTAAAGCAGTAATAAAATCAAATTCCATTTTTGTTGTCACCTCAAGTAGATAGGAGTGGGGAGTGGGCTGAGTCAAGTTGTACCCCTTTGCTTCAGCAAGCTACGCGTAGCGTCTCGCAGAGAAGCCCACGGAGAATGGGGGCAGGAGGAGGTTTTATTTTTGAATTACGAATTACGCACTTCACAGCGATAGCATTAGCGCAGCGGTAGCGAGGAACGAGCGTCGGTACGAGCATCCGTAGGAGCGTCATTACGAATTACGTAAGCAGCGAATTGCTTCTAACAATCCTTTGGCTTTATTTAGTGTCTCTTCATATTCTTTCTCTGGCTCGGAATCAGCTACTAAGCCTGCACCAGCTTGGACATTCACAGTGTTATTACGCAACACCATGGTGCGAATTGCTATAGCACTATTTAATTGTCCTTCAAAATCGTAATATCCATATACCCCTGAATAAACACCCCGGCGACTAGGTTCTAATTCATAAATAATTTCCATAGCACGAATTTTGGGTGCGCCGCTGACTGTACCCGCTGGAAAGCAAGCTTTCATTAAATCCCATGCTGTTTTGTTCTTGGCTAGTTTACCAACGACGTTGCTAACAATGTGCATGACATGAGAATAACGCTCAATTACCATTAGTTCATCGACTTTGACACTACCGCTTTCGCAAACCCGCCCTAAGTCATTTCGCCCTAAATCAACGAGCATGACGTGTTCAGCAACTTCTTTGGGATCTTTGAGTAAATCTTCAGCAAGATCTGTATCTTCTTTGGTTGTTTTTCCCCGTGGACGTGTTCCGGCAATTGGGCGTAGTGTTGCTATTGTTTCACCATCTAAATCTCGTTCGGCTTTTACCATTACTTCTGGACTGGAGCCAATAATTTGCCAGTCTTGAAAGTTAAAGTAAGCCATGTAAGGCGAAGGATTAATCTGACGTAGGGAACGATAAAGAGCAAAGGGTTCGCCTGTATATTCTGTTGAGAGTTGCTGAGAAATTACAACTTGGAAAATATCTCCCGCTCTAATATATTCCTTGGCTTTTTGGACGCTGGCACAAAAATCTGGCTGAGTAAAGTTGCTAGTGTATTCTTGTGCTTGATCTGCTGTTTTATTTCCTGGGAATGTCCATTCAAATATGGTTTTTTGCGGTGATAGGGGCAATGATAGCTTGCTAACCATTTGGTTAACACGATCGCACGCTTTTTGATATGCCGATTCTATCAATGTGCTACTGCTTGTTTCTATATGACGTAAATCAGCGTAGGCGATCGCCCAAATCTTACGTTTTACCTGATCAAAAATCAACAGATGGTCTACTTGCATCCACAACCCATCAGGAATATTTCTCTGCTCTGGTGGATGAATTGGTACACGCGGTTCTATCCAGCGAATCAATTCGTAGCCCCAAAACCCAAATAATCCACCAATTCCGGCGGGTAGCTGTGGTAACTTGACTGGATGATAATCTGCTAAACAGTTGGTGAGAGCGATAAAAGGGTCGCCTGTAAAAACCACCTGAGAACCATCGCGGTGTATCTGAGTAGTCTTATCGCCTCTAGCCTCCAAAATCCATAGCGGATCACAACCCACTAAACTATAGCGTCCTAGTTTTTCTCCACCTTCCACCGATTCCAACAAAAAGCTGTAGGGCTGATCTGCACATACTTTATACCAAGCAGATACTGGTGTATCTAAGTCAGCGACCCATTCCTGATATACAGGAACAAAATTACCTTGCTGGACTAGAGTAGAAAATTCAGAAAAATTAGGAAAAATCATTAAGGCATTTAAAGAAGGAATAGGGAACGGGCAACAGGTGAGTCTACTTGCCGTCTTGGCGGTCTCCGTCACGATAGCGCAGCGTAAAGCCTGCGGCATAGCTTCGCTTAGAGCGAGTCATCGAGCGTCTGGCAAAGTGGCGTTAGCGCAGCGTTAGCGACGTTAGGAGCATCACCCGTTCGCGCAGCGTCTCCGACAGGAGAAGGGGAACAGGATTTTTAGGTATATTTTTATACTTTAGCTAAAAAATACCACTTTCCCTGAATAGGGAATAGGAAATAGGGCAAGTTTCTCGACTTGAAAGTTAGCGTTAGCGACACAGGAGCGCCACTAGCGTTGAGTGGAGGAAATCTCCACTCAGAACTTTGTCAGACAGAAAAACTGTTCCCTATTCCCTATTCCCTGTTCCCTTTTTAGATGAGCCGCTAGTTAGGGAGCATCGTAGGTAGCAACACCGCTAAACTTAAGTTTAACTGGACTGGGGTTTTGTCCAATGCGGCGGTCTACATAGCGTACTTTGTCGCGACCTTCGTTCACTTTTTCTGGGAAGACACCATCAGCTGGGTGAATTGCGGTAGTTTCTCCGTTGGGTAGAATCCGGTAAATTTTGTAGTTTGTGATTTTGAATTTCCGGAGTTGACCACCCAAAGCAATACCATATTCTTTGCGAGCTATATACAGCAAGTTGTCACCTTGCAGCATGGTAGCAGCACCGCCTGTAGGCAATTCAAAAACTTGCTGTTTTGGGCTATTCCAGGTGATTGCGTACACTTCTTCTACTTTTGCTTTTGTTAGCAAGCCACCAGTGCTGCCAGCGAACAACGGCGTTTGTCCAGAAAGTGTTTCTGCCATAAGTACTCTCTCAACGTTTTTAGGGCATCGTAACACTGCGACCAGGGTCATATTGCGATCGCGTCATAGACTGTAACAGTTTTTAGTAGAAGGGAACAGGGAGCAGGGAATGGGGGTACTGGGGAATTGTCATTAGACTTCTTGCAAAAATACTTGAACCGTCAGAGACTCAAGTCTCTGCCTAATAGCAAAAGTCCGTTGAAACGGACTAAAAATACTGTTATTAGTCGGTTGAAACCGACTTGAGTTATCAGCCAGAAAATTTATTTTCTGGCGAGTATCCGACTTTTGCAAGAGGTCTATTGATTATTCTCCGCGTCCCCTATCTCCCCCTGTCCATTCCTAGCGACTCTTAACTCTTGAGCGCTTTTCCTCTTTGCTCCCCTGGACGATGGGAACGGTAAAGTGAAACTGGCTACCTTGGTCTTTGCCTTTTGATTCTGCCCAAATTTGACCACCCCAGCCATTGACAATTTGGCGGCAAATTGCCAAACCCAATCCTGTACCACCAGCGGTACGGCGTAGCGCTCCCTCTTCTTGATAAAAGCGGTCAAAAACTACTTCTAGACGATTAGGTTCTATGCCACGTCCGGTATCGGCTACTGTCACCTCAACCATTTGATTGCTGTTACGAGTAGCTTTAATAGTAATTTCTCCGGCTGATGGCGTAAATTTATATGCGTTGTCTATGAGTTTTGCCAGTACTTCTACTAACCAATCGCCATCAGCTTTCACTAGGGGTAAGTTTTGAGTAATTTGAGTTTTGATTTGGGGGGGTTTTTCTGTTGTTGAGGAACGGGTGCGGGTGCGGCTAAGTGCTAAATCCACACACTCTTGTAAGCTGAGAGATTCTGGATGCCATTCTACCCGACCGCTTTCGAGGTTGGAAAGTGTCAGGAAATCTTGCACTAGTTTCCGCATCCGTTCTGAGTCGGAAAGTGCTGTGTTAATCATCACTTGCTGCAACTCTAGAGGCATATCTGGCTCACTGGCAAGACTTTCTAAGCACACTTGAATTGTGGATAGGGGGGTGCGGAGTTCGTGTCCAGTGATGGCAATTAGATTGCTGCGGGTGCGGTCTAGAGCTTCTAATTGCTTGTTAAGTTCTTCTAAGTTGGCGTAAGCTTCAGCTTGGATGAGGGCTGCACCTACGTGAGTGGCGATCGCTTCTACCAAATCTAATTCTCCAGGCTGCCAATCATGGGGTGGCAGACTACAGTAGTGTAACTCTACTATACCTAACAATCGCCCTTGAAAGAATACTGGTTCTATCAGCCAAGAGCGAATGGCAAATTTTTTAGCAATCAAAGACAGTCCCGCCGAATTAGTAACGCGGGGGTCGGTCATTGTATCGCTAACACAAACGCCTTCGTCTTCTTTGACGATTTCTCGAAATAGAGGATTTTGCTCTAACTCCCAAGTTTGCCCGCAAACGGATACTACACCGGGGGTGAGAAACTCGTGTTCGATGATGGCTTGGCTATCTGTGACTTGAGCGCGGTAAATTAGACAGCGACAAGCTTCTAGATGTTGCCCTAATTCTTGCGCTGCGACTTGGAGAACTTCGTGAGGATCGAGCGATCGCCGAATTGCGGTACTAATTGAGTTGACTAAACGCTCTTTACGTGCTTGGGCTGCGATCGAACGATAAGCTTTGTGTAATTTGTATTGACTTGCTTGCAGATAAGTGACTAAACGCTGCACAAAGGGGTCAGTATCGATATCACAAGCATACTCGTTGATTTGCACTGCCCCAGATTTACTTCCTTGTTCCCCAATGCCAAATCTCTGGCGTGCTTGGGCAATTTTGCCTGTTAAATCTGGTCTATAGACCAAAATCCTGTCTAGTAGCAATTGAGCTGCTTTGATACTAACGCCCCTCTCTGAAGTCCAAATTCCTTCAAATCTTCGCGCTGTATCCATATCCAGGCTGGGACTTAGCTCTGGTAGTTGCTTATTTTTAGCAATGGAGCCAAGACTTTCTCGGCAGACTAAACAAGTAGCATAATTATGCGCGATGACTACTAAATGCCATTCTTGACTTAAAGCATCCTCTGGCTCAAAAGCTACTTTTTCATAGTATTCTGAGCTATTGGTAAAATCTGTTTCTGGTGCAGATAATACGTATATTTGATCACTTCTCTGAGACAGACGCTGATAGCGATGGGCTTCTTGGCGATAGAATCGCTCTCGTTGGAAGCTAGCAATCACTAAAGGCTGGACTAGAGTCGCAGCCAAAACTTGGTCTTCCATCGCATGGGAGAGCGCCGTTAAAGAAGCCTTAAAATATAGCTGGGGCCGTAGGTGAGGGAGAGTCTTTAGCAGATCACTCAACACGGAAGTCGAAATGCTCATGAATATTATTAAATGCCCAAACTGGAAAATATCCACGTCACAGCTGCATTGTACAAATTACAACGGACTTTCAAGTTAAATTGACAGTTGCAATATGTAAAGAATGCTAAAAAGCATTTTTGCCAAGGCAGGCATAGCACATTTTTACCATCTAGGAGTGACAGGTGCAGCTTGATTTACACATTTGGGATATTTCATTTGTATTTTGTGTCCCGATGTGCTTAAGCCATTTGTCACAGTTACTTTATTCTTTACCTAAGTTTTTTATCCATTGATTGGTATTGTGATATTTCAAAATAATAGGCTATTACGCCCAATATATATTTTCGACCAATTTTGCCATGAGGTAGCCTTCGCAAAGAATCTACAAATAAAGGGGACAGGGGAAGATAGGCAGTGGGGTGTATTTTACTCTTGAGTACAGCACCGCGAGTAATTTTAATCACATTATCGAGATCCGATCAATCGCGTCTTGTATTTGGTAAATTAGCGATCGCCCCCCGTAATTTTTCCGAAGCAAAATTGGTCAATAAACCTCTTGCAAAAGTCCTTCTTTGCGCCTCTGCGTGTTAGCGAAGCGGGGCGTAAGCTAAAAAACATCTAAATTACATAATCAAATTAAATAAAACTCTTGTGGAGTGGGCATCTTGCCCGCTCTAATTATGCAAGTTATATGTGGAACAGCTTAGCCCGACAAAAAATATTTATGCAAGAAGTCTAAGGAATATCTGTCCCAGCAATGACCATAGGAACTCGCATAGTAGGTGTATGAGCCAAAAAGTTGATTATTGCAGCAAAGGAGTTGTGCCATTACCGTTAGTTGACGCATTTGCAATTGCAGCTTGAGTAGGTTGAGTAGTAAGAACCGCTACAACTGGAGTAACTTTTGAACTAGATTGTTTACTTCGTTTTCGATTAGAGCCGCCAGCCTTGGAATACTCTATACTGTTTCTGCCGTAGACAGTTGCAACTCCACTTAGCATTCGTTCAGACATTTCGGAAAGGGCTTTATCCATCTGGGTGATTGTTTTACGCGATTCTTCAAGATTGGACACCAGCGTATTATGAGCTTCTAGTACAGCACGGGTAGTGTTGATTAGGTGGTTGTAGGCTTCAATTGTTAACCCATGTCCTAAATCCAGATTTTCATCAATGGATTTAAGCAAGGCAAGACGAAGTTGGGCTTTGTTAACAGCAGCAGAACCACGAGTTTTTAAAGACATCAGATATCCTTTTTTTAATAATTCCTTTTTCAACATAGTGGAACATCTTTTTACCTGAGATGGGTAGTTTTATGGATTTATTTCATTAAAAGTTCAATGCAATAATTACGAGGTTGTCTGTGTTTTTACTCATTTTTTATATTGATTTGTTGTTTGATAATAAGTGCAATCAGCAAATGCGTTAGCGTAGCCCGCCACAGGCATCGCCGAAATAGTAAATGCGATCGCCGAAATAGCAAATGTAGTCGCCGAAATAACAAATGCGATCGCCGAAATAGCAAATATAGTCGCCGAAATAACAAATGCGATCGCCGAAATAGCAAATATAGTCGCCGAAATAACAAATGTAGCCGCCGAAATAACAAATGTAGCCGCCGAAATAACAAATGCGATCGCCGAAATAGTAAATGCGATCGCAATTCCATCTTGGGGATTGGGGAAGTGCTGAGTCAGGAGTGAGTGTTAAGCTAAAAAACATCTAAATTACATAATCAAATTAAATAAAACTCTTGTGGGGTGGGCATCTTGCCCGCCCTAATTATGCAAGTTATATGTGGAACAGCTTAGTAGTATTTCTCACCCTGCCTCCCCAGTTCCTATTCCCTATTTCCCAATCCTCTTTCAAGGATTATTAAATATCATAAATTTGTCTAATCAAATACCAAAATATCAGCCTTAACTGTCAACTCATCAACACAAATACATAAGATTTTCTCATGAGTGAGATAACTTTAATTTGCTCACTGCTTTTTTGCCAGCAGTTATGTAAGCATTATTTTGGCTAGAATGACTCAGATGTGGGGGATGAGGGAGATGAGGGAGATGAGGGGGATGAGGGGGATGAGGGAGATGAGGGAGAAAGATCATTATTCAGTCCCCGCGTCCCCGCGTCCCCAATCCCCAGTCCCCAGTCCCCAATCCCCAGTCCCCAATCCCCAGTCCCCAATCCCCAGTCCCTATTGCCCAAACAGGAACCTTGGCTAATGACACCGGATACACTGATGACCCCGGAAAAAATTTTTTTGGACGGAAAGACTTTTATTCCAGCAGAACAACTACCAATCCCGGAATGGCCTTGTGTTGTCAGTGAAAGACCACAGCCAACTCTGACGGTAAAAGATGATGATTTATTCTTGGTGACAGATCCGATGGGGAACATTTCTGGCTGTTCCCTGAATGATGGCAACCCCAGCATGGGACTGTTTTGTAGCGATACGCGGTTTCTCAGTCGCTTAGAGTTACAGATTGAGGGGCGATCGCCTATACTTCTCAGTAGTACTGCCCAAAAAGGTTTTGCGTTGTCAGTTTTGTGTACCAACCCCAGAATTGAAGACCGCCTCAAAGCCGATACTGTAGGAATCCGCCGCGAAATTGTCCTCAATGGGGCACTATTTGAAGAAATAGAAATCACAAACTATAGCACAACTACCGTCAGTTTAGAACTCAGCATCAGCTTTGATGCCGATTTTGTAGATTTATTTGAAGTTCGGGGCTATAGCAGAGACAAACGGGGCCGGCTTTTGCGTTTGGTGGAACCAACACCAGAAGAAGTATCGCCTACAGCTGATGGACTTATACCTATTCAGAGTCAACCACACTCTGTTACAGAAACATCTTTAACTCTTGCATATCAAGGTTTAGATGGGGCGGTGATGGAATCCCGTATCCAATTCCAGCATTGCCAACCAAACCATTTTAGGGGTTACACTGCGGTTTGGCAGCTAGAGTTAGCTTCTCACGAAACGCAAAAGCTAGGCTATCGGGTAAATATGTTGACCAACAACAAGTCTAGTTCCACCGTGAGTGCAGCTACCACTTTAGGACAAGCAAAAGCCGCAGAATGGATGGAAGAGCAAAACTGGGTACAACAAATTACCCGAATCAGCTCAGACAAAAGCACCTTCAATCGAGCAATTGAAAGGGCTGAGCAAGATATGTATTTATTGCGTCAGTCTTTTGGTAAATATAAAACTGTTTCTGCTGGAGTGCCTTGGTTTTCTACACTATTTGGTCGAGATTCGCTGATTACAGCTTCCCAAACTCTGATGTTAAACTCGCAAATTGCGAAAGAAACTCTAACTTTATTAGCCTTACATCAAGGGAAAATCGATGATGAATGGCGCGAAGAAGAACCGGGTAAAATTTTACACGAGTTGCGCTTAGGGGAAATGGCTCGGTGTCAAGAAATCCCCCATACACCTTACTACGGTACAGTTGATGCCACTCCCCTGTGGTTGATGTTGTATGCCGAATACTACGCTTGGACTCACGACCAAGAAACCCTAGAACAACTTTGGCCCAATGCCCTAGCGGCTATGGAGTGGATTGATCGTCATACCAAACAAACCAGCTATTTAAGCTACTACCGCAAATCTAAACGCGGTTTAGACAATCAAGGGTGGAAAGACTCTGGTGACTGTATTGTAGACCGCAAAGGAGAACTAGCCAACGGCCCAATTGCCCTTTGTGAGGTGCAAGCCTACGTCTATTCGGCAAAAACGCGCCTAGCAGAAATTGCCAAGATGAAGAAGCGACTTGATTTAGCAGACCGTTGGCAAGAAGAGGCCAGAAACCTGAAGGTGCGTTTTAACAGGGATTTTTGGATAGAAGACCAAGATTTTTGCGCTTTAGCTTTGGATGGAGACGGTAAACAAGTAGACAGCATTACCTCAAATCCTGGTCATTGCTTACATCTGGGCATTTTTACACCCGAAAGAGCCTATAGTGTAGCGGAAAGATTACGCGCCCCAGATATGTTTAATGGTTGGGGAATTCGTACCTTAAGTAGTTTGTCACCAGCTTATAATCCGATGGGTTATCACATTGGTTCAGTTTGGCCGCATGATAACGCATTGATTGCCATGGGATTGCGATCGCTTGGTTTAATCGACCAAGCCCTAGAACTTTTCCAAGGCTTATTTGACATGACTTGTCAGCAATCCTATCAACGCCCTCCCGAACTTTTCTGTGGTTACGAACGTAACGGTGATAATGCCCCTGTGCAGTATCCTGTTGCTTGTACTCCGCAAGCTTGGGCAACGGGTAGTATATTTCAATTACTGCAAATGATGGTCAATTTAGTGCCTGATGCTCAAAATAATTGCTTACGAATCATTGATCCGGCTTTACCAGAGTCAATCAATCGTCTGTCCTTCCATAATTTGCGAGTAGGCCCTACCATCCTCGATTTAGAATTTGAACGTTCCGGTAGCACTACTGCTTGTCGCGTTGCAAAAAAACGCGGCAACTTGAGAGTAGTTATCGAAGCCTAACAATTAAGTTGAGCCGCCGCTAAGCATTCTAGGCGGTCGGCTCTAATATTAAGCATGACTTTAGCAAGAAGTCTAATGTATATTAACAGGATGCTCCTAGTAATTGAATTTCTCTAATTACCCCCTGTTTGCTAATAGAAAATACTAAACCACCAAAAGCATCGTTGGGATATGCTAAATAGTTTTTAGTATCATTTCTTGATAAAAACGCAGAGTATGTTTTTTGGGCTTTACCTATGCGATCGCCTACCTTTATCCCTTTATCAGTGGGATGATGCGAACTAGAAGTTTTAATTAAATGTACTTCACTTTGACTTACATTATTAGAAGTTGAAAGACCTTCTATTTCTAATTCATTGTATTTCCAAGTAGTAATATAGGAGCTATAACAAACATCATCGTACTTTGTAGTTCGACTTTTCGGCCTACCTAATTTTTTGATAATTTCCTTCTCTTTCATACCCAACTTAATACCACCTATGGATATCTTAGATACATCAATTTCTTTCTTGCTGGACTTATCAAGAAGATTGCTGTTCTCACCTGTGGCTGTAGGATTTACAACCAGTAATATCCCAAAACCAATTGCTACTGCTAATTTTTTAAATATAACTTGATACAAATATTACTAGTTAAAAATTTTACTGAATTTATGTAAATATACTATAGATTTGCTCAAAATAATCAATATTTATCTCTACAGAAAGCTGTAATTTTATAGTGATTGCGATCGCATCCCTAGTTAGGACGCTCCAGAATTATTAGCAACAGCGTTAGTATTTCTAGAGTGAACTATTCTACGTAAGGGGTTAGCGATGATAGGTCACTTACTAGTAGACCGCTACGAAATTCGTCGGCAATTGGGTAAAAAAGCTGGACGACAAGCGCTGTTAGCATGGGATCGACAAACTCAAAATCTGGTAGTTGTGAAATTACTCAGTTTTAGCCAAGAATTCGTTTGGGATGACCTAAAATTATTTGAGCGCGAAGCAGAAACATTACGTACACTTTCCCATCCAGCCATTCCGCAATATCTAGATTTCTTTGACCTAGCTTCAGCCAACACTCATAACTTTGCATTAGTGCAAAGCTATATAGAAGGAGAATCTTTAGAAGCGTGCTTAAAAGCAGGGCGGACATTTAGCGAACTGGATGTCAAACAACTTGCCACATCGCTTCTGGAAATTCTGATCTATCTACACGGTCGCCAACCACCCGTCATTCACCGAGATATCAAACCGAGTAACATTCTCCTGAAAAATCGTTCTGGACATTCGATTGGCGATGTGTACTTGGTGGATTTTGGTTCTGTGCAGACATTAGCAGCCAGGGAAAGCGGAACGATTACAATTGTTGGTACTTATGGCTACATGCCCCCAGAACAATTTGGTGGGCGTGCTAATCCTGCATCGGATTTATACGGGTTAGGTGCAACGCTAATTTATATGGCAACAGGAAAGCACCCTGCCGATATTCCTCAAAAACAACTGAGGTTACAATTCAAGCCCTTGACTAATCTCAGTTCTGAATTAACGCAGTGGTTAGCACGATTAGTAGAACCGGGTTTAGATGAGCGGTTTGCATCGGCAGAAGCAGCACTGCGAAGTTTAGATCGCTTATCCACAGGTCAACAAGTATACATTGAAAAACCTGGGGTAGAAGTTGCACCGATTGCGATCGCTAAACCTCATGGCAGCCCAGTTAAACTATCAACAACAGCAAATTTACTAACCATTCAATTTCCTCAGACACGAACTCAACGAATTTATACACTATCACCATTATTCAAAAACGTTGCTGTCTGGTTTGGTGTAGGTTTAATTCTTGCTTTTTTCAACCCAGTTTTATCAGTTTCTCTCCTGCTGCTATGGATAAGTGGCTCCTACTTAGAGCGAATTATTTTAAGTATTTTCAGACGACCTTTAACTAAATTAAATACTCTCAGGATTGATCAGTATCAGATTACCCTTTGCCTTTATGAACAAGACAAACCTAAAACTGCAATTTCTAGCCCTCGGCAAACAATCACTAGCTTAGAGTACCGAAATAGTGAAGGCTACCACTCATTAATTATTTGGGCAGATAAACAGTATAAATTAGATAGTAACTCTTTGCTTTCTCCTCAAGAGTTGCAGTGGTTAGCCTCTGAACTGGGAAAGTGGTTAAATTTGCCCACTCAAGAAACTATGCAGCATTTATCGTTGCCCACAGCTCTATTTCGGAAGGGATTACCAAAGGTTATACCATCTCAAATTTCCATTGAAAAACCGATTGACAGCAAAATTGTCTTACTCAAAAGACCGAGTTGGATTGATATTTTAATTCCCCAAGATTCGAGCCAGAATAGCAATAACTATACCCAGCTTCATATTGATAATCAGCAAATTAACCTGACATCTGCATCCAAAAAAGATCCACCCCCTAGCCTGAGAATGGGCATTAGCGCCATAGAGTATTACAGTAACAGCGATAACTCAGATGGTTTTCTGAGAATTTGGGCAGGACAGCAAAAATATCAACTAGGGGAAGATGGTTCACTCTCTCCAGCCGAACTTGAGTGGTTAGCTTATGAACTCAGTGAGTGGTTAAAGCTGCCAATTTATCGTACTCAAATGTGAATTAGTAGTTTCAGTCATCGCCAGATCTCTGCTATTTTTCAACAAGCACCTTTCACTAATCTAATTTCTTTAATGCCCTTTTGTTTATTAATAGAAAAGAATAAACCACCATAAGCATCATTTGGATATACTAAACCATTTTCACTATCAATTTTTGATAGAAGCTCGCTTGTTGATAATGTTGAGGTATACTCATGTGTTGATAAAAACGTTGAGTATGCTTTGAGAGCCGTAGTTATGCGATCGCTAACCTTTACCCCTTTCTCAGTGGGATAAGACGAACTAGTAGTAGTGATTTGATGCACTTCACTTTTGCTTGGGTTACTAGAAGTTGAAAGTCCTTCAATTTCTAAGCCGTTGAATTTCCAAGTAGTAGTATATAAGTCAAAATCACAAAATTTACCATATGTTATAGTTCGACTTTTCGGTTTACCCAATTTTTTAATAATATCCTTTTCTTTCATACCTAGTTTAATTCCACCTATGGAATTTTTAGACGAATCAATTAATTTTTTGCTCGACTTATCAAGAAAATTGCTAGGGTAGTTTGAACTGTGATTCTCACCTATAGCTATAGGGTTTACAGCAAATAGTATCCCAAAACCAATTCCTGCTGCTAATTTTTTAAACATAATCTGATTCATATCATGTTCGCTTGAAGACTTATCGTTAGGGCTGACGCCAACAGAAGTAATGACATAAGTTTAAAGTAGGTTTGTTTTTAGCGATCGCTAAAAACAGTATGATTCTACAAACTTCGTAATTAATCAGGAGAATCTTATGGCTGAATACGATTATATTGTGATTGGTACAGGCTCGGCGAGCTGTATTGTTTTTTGCCAACCGCCTCACAAAAGACGGTGAATCCGATTTGCGAAAACTGGTTGCAGGAATCAAAATTACTCGTCAACTGTTCCAATTAACTGCATTTGATGACTTCCGAGGAGAGGAAGCCGCCGCTGGTGCAGTGTTTAACTTATTATTCCGTTTCCAACAGTCATAATATGAACAAATTCTTCGATTGGATAAAAACCTGGGTAATAACAGGTTTAGTATGTTTAGTTTTAGTATGGTCATTTCCTGCACAAGCGGCTAGTAAAATCGATCCAAAACTAGAACAGCAAGTATTACAAATTATCCGCGAACATCCAGAAGTAATTATCGAATCTGTTCAAGCATATCAGCAACGACAACAACAGCAATTAAAGCAAGTACGGCAAGCATTTTTACAGGAATTAAAAACTAATCCTAAAACGGTGATTGGTGAGTCTCCAGTTACGGGTTCAGCTAAGTTACAAACTGTGCTGATTGAATTTTCTGATTTTCAATGTCCATACTGCGCTAAAGCACATGAAGATTTGAAACTGCTGTTAGCAAAGTATCAAGATAAGTTGACACTAGGTTATAAAAATTTACCCTTAACTTCAATTCATGCTGAAGCGTTGCCAGCTGCAACAGCGGCTTGGGCTGCCCAACAACAGGGAAAGTTTTGGGAATATCATGATTCCTTGTTTACTAATCAAAAGCAACTGGGTGAGGTGTTATATCTAGATATTGCTAAAAACCTCAACCTGGATTTAGGTAAGTTTAAACGCGAACGCACTCTCGCAACTCCCGCGATTGAGAAAGATATCCAGTTAGCTGAGAAATTGGGGGTTTCTAGTACACCTTTTTTTATGATGAGTAATCCGACTTTCTCAGGTGTGATACAGCTATCTGATATTGAAAGTATATTAGCTAATGCCAAATGAAAGGGAACAAGGAATAGGGAAAATAAGTTACTCACTAAGAGGTCGTTTGAAAAGTCTAAATTAATACTAGCCCCGACGATTATAAATCGTGCGCCAGTTGCTTCAAGTCGGCAAAGCCGCCCAACGCACTGGCTTGGCTACATAGATAAAAACCACCTCCGTGGGTTTCAAAACCTTGATTTTCCGTGTTTTCCACGGAGGTGAACTAAGCTTTGTGTAGTAGCGAATTATATTCGTCCAAAACTTTTCTTTAAACCTTTATCTCTTTTTGGAAATTGGTTAGCTTATCAATGAGCTAATACAGGTAATATAACTCTAGGACTCGCGCGATCGCAAAATTATCAGTAAGTCAAAGGGAAGAAAAGACAAAATAGAAAATCTTCCCTTTCTTCCTGAATTAACTTGTCTAATAAACATTTTTTCACGAATTTTGTTGAATTTAATTTACAGCAGCTTACAGGTAAATAAAGTACAAACTTTAAGAACAAATTCATCGAACAAAAGACTTTCTCTCCTGTTCCCCGCTCCCTGTTCCTTGCTGTACCTACACGTATATAGGTATACACTATAAGTTAACAATAATGTGCATCTTTAGTTAGAGGTTGAGTTTACTATTGAACTGCTGTACTTATAGACAAGTGTAAGGAGTAGCTGATGAGGAGTGAAGATGAGAAATCTTCATCACTCCTCATGTTCTTAGTTTTGAATTTTTAATTATTTTGTTATTACGAATTATTTATCGTAAATTAAAGGGTTTAAGACCCCTAAGTCTATACGTAGCTCACTTTCAGATGGGGATTTATATCCCGAATGAAACTGTTTTAAATTTTGAATTATTTATCATAACGCTAGTTTTTGTTACTAATGACCAAAAATTGTGATTTACGTTTTTGTGTTGGCAAGGTGAAAACAGGTATTAAGTGATACAATTGAAACGCTCCAGGAACAAAGAGAAGCGCAGGGTTATCTGTAGTCCTGCTGTACTACTTTGTGTTTTTCTTGGCTAAATTCTGCGTTAAAAATTCGTATTTCTTTAGTCCTGCGGTGTATCTAATTCACAAAACCGTAGAACAAATCGTGAGGTTATCAATGCGTCGCATCAAATTTTGGATCTTTTTGCCTGTTAGTATGATATTTGGCTGCTCTAATAAGGTAATACAATCTCACAGTCCATCTGTAACAAAAAATACTTCAAATGTTGTTCAAGAAACTAGCCCGCCTGTGTTGGCAAAGGCAAGTTATCTTTCAAACTTAGAACAACAAGTGATTAATGAAACTAATAAAGTACGAATAAACCCTCAATCATATATTCCAATTATTGAAAATTATAAGAAGCGCTTCCAAGGTAGTCGAGTCAAAATTTCTGATACTACTTATTTGCAAACTCAGGAAGGTGTAAGGGCAGTTGATGAGGCACTGACATTTCTCACATCAGCGCGTCCTGTGGGAGCATTAAGTGCATCCAAGGGGATGTCTCTGGCTGCTGAAGACCATGTTAAAGACCAAGGGACAAAAGGTACCACAGGGCACAATGGCAGTGATGGTAGTAGCCCTTTTGCTCGGATAAATCGTTATGGTGCTTGGCAAGTAACCGCCGCTGAAAATATTAGCTATGGGCCAGATACCGCCCAAGATATTGTCATGCAGTTAATTATTGATGATGGTGTGCGCGATCGCGGTCACAGAAAAAATATTTTTAATGGTGCTTTCAAAGTTACTGGTGTTGCTTGCGGAACTCACAAAAAATACAAAACGATGTGTGTGATTAACTACGCTGGTGGATATCGAGAAAGAGGCTAGGGATTGGGGAATTCGTAATTATTTATTCTCCTCCTGCTCCCTTTAATTCCCAACTCCCCACTGAATTGATCCCCAAGATACCAATCCAAGATAGGATGGACGTTGATTTACGTATTCTTCACTTAATGCATATGAAGCGCTATTGGTCGCGTCTGCTTGCCCTGGTTTTGGTTTTAGCCATTGGTTTAATGGGTTGTTCTGGTAGTCTGGATAGTCTGACGGGAGATTATCGCCAAGATACCTTTACCGTAGTCAATGCCATGAAACAAGCGCTAGATTTGTCAGAAGATTCGCCAAATAAAGCAGCAATTCAAGCAGAAGCGCGTCAAAAAATTAATGACTTTTCAGCTCGCTATCAAAGAGTCAACTCCGTTTCTGGTCTTAGCTCCTTTACAACCATGCGAACAGCTCTCAATTCCCTAGCCGGACACTACAGTTCCTATCCCAACCGTCCCGTACCACAAAAACTCAAAACTCGCTTAGAAAAAGAGTTGCAGCAGGTAGAGTCAGCACTCCAGCGCGGTGCATAACCAAAAAAGGGGTGTAGGGGAAGAGGGTTTGTTTCCACAAACCACTAAATAATTCGTAATTCGTAATTCGTAATTAAGTTTTGTAATGGGGATTTAGCGCCAAGTCACCAGGGGGAAACCTGCGCTCTGACGGCAGTTGTTCATGGGGGAAACCACGCCACTTGCGCGGATGCCGGGAAACCCGTCTAACGCAGTGGCTCCCCAACATCACACTGCCTCAACTTTGTAATACCAATTCTCTAAAATTCGGCTACACATTCAAACTCCGAAACCCATACTAAATAAGAGTTTCTTAATTACGAATTACGTTAGCGGAGCGTAAAGCCTGCGGCACAGCTTCGCTTAGAGCGAGTCATCGAGCGTCGGTACGAGCGTCAGCGTAAAGCCTG